>JAYVDG010000665.1:0-3008 GCA_043749525.1 Phenylobacterium sp. | reverse complement strand
GAGCGGTGGTGTCATACACGCGAGCGTCCTCGTGGTGCGGGTGGTTGTTATCAGGCAACGAACGGCGCGGCCGTTTGTTGCGGCCGCGCCTCATCTTGAAGGCGGAACTCAGGTCACGAGCTCTAGTTTCTTGATTCGTTGACGGTTTTCGTCTCGCCGGCGGCGCGGGCCAGCTGCACGAATTCCGCTCTCAGGCCGTAGGGATCGGCCCCCCGCGCGCCCTGGGCCAGATCGCCCACGGAGGTCCAGCCGAAGCTGGAGGAAATCCACGGATCGCCGCGCAGCTTCTGGCCGAAGCCCGCCACCGCCAGGGCCCAGCGGGTGGGCTCGGGCGCCTGGTCGAGGTGAGCATAGGTGTCGGCCGCGCCAATGGGCCGCTCGATCAGCTTGGAGGTCTCGCCGCCCGGCAGCTTGTAGCGGATCTTAAGGAAAGCGATCTCGCCGCTGGCGGCAACCGCCCGCACCGCCGGGGCGCTGTAGCGCAACGGATCGCTGGAGGCTCGGGCGCCCACCGGCGTCACCTCATAGAGGGCGGTGACCGAGGCGCCCGAGCCCACCTCGCCCGCGTCCACCTGGTCGTTGTTGAAGTCCTCGCGATTCAGCAGCCGGGTCTCATAGCCGATCAGCCGGTACTCGCTGACGGTCTTCGGGTTGAACTCCACCTGGATCTTCACGTCGTCGGCGATGGGAAACAGCGAACCGGAGAAGTCGTCGCGGAAGGACTTCCGCGCCTCGTTCAGGGTGTCGATGTAGCCGGCGGTCCCGTTTCCGTTCTGGGCCAGGGCCTGCATCAGGGTGTCGTTGTAGTTGCCCTCGCCCAGACCGTAGACCGAGAGATAGACCCCGGTCTTGCGCTTGGCGGCCACGAAGTCGGTGAGCTTGGAGGGGTCGGCGACGCCGACATTGAAGTCCCCGTCGGTCATCAGGATCACCCGGTTGACCGCCTTGGCGTCGAAGTTCTGCACGGCCAGGTCATAGGCGAGCGCCAGACCCTGGCCGCCGGCCGTGGAGCCGCCGGATTCCAGGGCGCCCAGCGCGCAGCGCATCTTCAGCTTCTCGCGGCCGCTGGTGGGGGCCAGCACCGCGCCGGCCGAACCGGCATAGGCCACCATGGAGACCCGGTCCTGGGGCCGCAGCTGGTCCACCAGCAGGTTCAGGGCCTTGCGGGCAAGCGGCAGCTTGTTCTCGTCGGACATCGAGCCTGAGGTGTCGATCAGGAACACCAGGTTCAGCGGCGGCTCCTGGGCGCGGGGGATGTCGTAGCCCTGCAGGCCGATATGGACGATCTGCCGGTCCGCGGACCAGGGGGAGGGGGTGACCGCGACGAAGGGCTTGAACGGGACCTGGGCGTCGGTGGGCTTGGCGTAGCCATAGTCGAAATAGTTGATCAGCTCCTCGACCCGGACGGCGTCGCGGGGTGGGCTCTGGCCGTCGTTCAGGAAGCGGCGGACATTGGCGTAGGCGGCGGTGTCAACGTCCACCGAGAAGGTGGAGACCGGCTCCTGGGCCGTCTGCTTGATGGGGTTGGCCTGGGCGTGGGGGTAGCGCTCGGTATTGACGTCGCCGGCCACGGGACCGGGCATGTAGGGCGCGGAGCGGGCCGCGCCCTTCTCCTGCATCGGCGCGGCCTTGGGGGAGGAATAGGGTGCAGACGGCGCGGACGCCATCATGGGCGCGGGCGGCGGCGGCGGCATGGCGAGAGTCGGCATGGGCGCGCCGCGGAACATGCGCGCGCCGCCGACCCTGCGGCCACGGCTGTAGACGTCACGCCCGCCGTCGGCCTTGGGGAAGCCCAGCGCCTCGCAGGCGGCGGGTGTCGGGGCGCCGTCCCGAATCGGAGCGGCGGCCATCGGGGCGGCCGGAACCGCTCCGGATGCCACAACTGTAAGCAAGCAAAGCGAGACGCGACTTAAGTTTCGTACAGCGGGCATCGTTCTCAGCGCTCCCAAAAAGCCCCTCAAGGCGCAGCTTGGCGCGCCATCTGAGGCGAAAACGCGACGAACAGGGGGCTTGGCGACGGCGGCGTTGTTCACTCGCCGTTCAGGCGAGTCTTGAGAGTTTGAAAGTTCACAGCCCCAAGCTTGACAGGGGGTAGGGGCGGGACGCTAGTGAACAGTTCAACTATGGTTAACGCTTAAGGGGGAGCGCATGGCCATTTTCCATGAAGCAGCCCTCGGCGTACGTCGTCTCGTTCGTAGGGGCCTGACCGTAGCGGTCTTGGCCGCCATCATTCCGCTGTCCGGTGGCTGCCAGCCCAATTATGGTCCCGGTGGCGGTGGCCGCTTCGCGGTGGGTGGTCCGGCCTGTCCGCGTCCCCAGCCGGTGATCGGCGTGCAGCCGCAGTTCAACGCCCAGGAACAGGAAATCCGCGCTCTGCGCCGGCAAGGATTCCAGGGCGACTTCTTCGCGCAGATCGATCTGGCGCGGCGCTATAACGGCCGCGACGCCACGGAGAAGAACCTGGCCGATCCGGTGGAGTCCGCCGTCTGGTACGAGATGGCGCTGTCCAATCCCGACGGCTACGCCCCGATCATCGCCGGCGTCGACCCCAGGAGGGGCAGCCGCGGCGGGGCTGGCAACAAGCTCAACGACTGCCGCGCGGCCGAGCGCCGGGGCGCGTATCTGGCCCTCGACCGCATGCTGGACCGCATGAGTTCCGACGAGCGCCAGCAGGTCCGCGACCGGGTGATCTATGTGCTGTCCAGCCAGGGGGCCGCGGGCTTCCGCACCCTGGCGCGGTTGCATGATTCCGCCTTCGGTCCCTTCGGGGATCCCTCGGAGGGCTCGCCGGTGGACTCGCGCGACCTGAACCAGGTCAAGCCGCCGGCCGCCGCGACCCTGTTCACCCGCAACGACGTCGACGTCTATCTCTACAACTACCTGGCCGCCCAGGCTGGCGACGTGGCGGGCTATGTGATGCTGAAGGACTTCGAGAAGTCCTCGGTGGAACGCGCCTCGCTGGGCTCCGACGCCGAGGCCAAGGCGCGCCGCTGGGTGCCGCCCTACGA
>JAYVDG010000664.1:0-3022 GCA_043749525.1 Phenylobacterium sp. | reverse complement strand
CCGCGCCGCGGGTGACGGCGGCGATCTTCACCTTGCCGCGCATCTGGGCCATGGCGTCGTCGAAATCGGTGGTCTGGAACATCGCCATCAGCTCGGTGTCGTTGGCGAACACCAGGTCGACCTGGCTCTCGATGAAGGCCAGCAGGGCGTCGCGGTGGCGGTCCACGACGAAACCGTCGGACAGGGTGATGGCCATCATGCGGCCGGCCCCGCGGGCCAGGCCCGCGGCCTTGGCGAAGGCGCGCCGCGCGGCCTCGGCGTCGAACAGGTAGCCTTCGAGATAGACGATCTTGGCGCCCTCGATGACCGCGGCGTCGACGTCATCGGCGGCGAACTCGGTCGAGGCGCCCAGATAGGTGCACATGGTGCGCTCGCCGTCGGGGGTGACGTTGATCAACGAGCGGGCCGTGGCCGGGCCGCCGGTGAGCGGCGGGGTGTCGAAGTGGGCGCCGATGGCGCGCATGTCGTGGGCGAAGACATCGCCCAGCTGATCCTTGGCCACCTTGCCCAGATAGGCCGCGCGGCCGCCGAAGCTGGCGACGCCGGCGATGGTGTTGCCCGCCGAACCGCCGGAGGCCTCGATGCCCGCCGCCATCTTGCCGTACAGTTCCACGCCGCGCGCTTCGTCGATCAGCATCATGGCGCCCTTGTCGAGGGCGTTGGCGGAGAGGAAGTCGTCGGTCGCCGGGGCGATCACATCGACGATGGCGTTGCCGATGGCGGCGACGTCGTAGAGTTCGGTCATGAGGCTTTCCGGGGAAACGTAGGCGCGCTGACTACAGGGAAAGACAAGCTTGAGCAACGCGGTGACGGCTTTAGACAGGGTATGGCATGCGGCTTTTTCACTTCAGCGACGATCCGGGCATCGCATGCTTTGTCCCCAGGCCGGTGCGGATCGCCTCGACGCGGCCGCCGGGGCGTGACTGGCTGAACGGGCCGCTGGTCTGGGCGATCGATGAGACGACCCAGCCGCTCTACTTTTTCCCCCGCGACTGCCCGCGCATCCTGCTTTGGCCGACGCCCGCCGCCACAGCGCAGGATCGAGAGCGGTGGTTCGGAACCAGCGCGGCCAAGATGATCGCCCATGTGGAGTGGGCCTGGTTCGACCGGCGGAGCCGCGCAAGCCTTTACCGCTACGAGCTGCCCCCCGAGACCTTCGTGGATCTGGACGACGCCGGCATGTGGATTTCACGCCAGGCGGTGACCCCGCTCGCCCTCGAGACCCTCACCGACCTGCCGGCCATGATGGCGGCGCACGGGGTGGAATTGCGGCTGGTGGAGAGTCTGGTTCCCCTGCGGGGCGTCTGGTCCACGACCCTGCACGCCAGCGGAAATCGGCTGCGCAATGCTCAAGGTTGGGCGGCAACCCCCGACGCGCCCACACGTTGGGCTGCCAAGGCGGACCATCCGCCAAGAGTTTGGAGGACCTGCACATGGGCATTCTCAATCAAGACAAGACCAAGGACGCCAACCGCGCCGCCAGCGACAAGCAGAGCATCAAGGACGCCGAGGTCCCGCATGCCCGCAAGGTCGCCCCGCTGAAAGACCACGAAAAGCCTGACCAGCTCGCCCACCGCGAGCATGAGGCCGAGGACCGTCAGGAAGCCCTGCTGGACGAAGGCCTCGAAGAAAGTTTCCCCGGCAGCGATCCGGTCAGCGTCAAGCGGATCACCTGATCCAAAATCCTCTGAGTTAGGGCCAGTCTGAAAAGATCGGCTTGGCGAGGGGCGGCGGAGAAGCTTCACTGGATCGCATGATCCGTAAGCTCTCCGCCGCCCTTTTCGCATTCGGCCTGCTGGGCGCCGCCCCGGCGCCCGACTGGCGTCCCCTGGATCCCGAAAACCTGCTGGTGATCGACACCACCAGGGGCCGGGTCATCGTCGAGATGGCGCCGGAGATGGCGCCCCAATCGGTGGCGCGGGTGAAGCTGCTGGCGCGCGAAGGCGTCTATGACGGCCTGCAGTTCCACCGGGTGATCGAGGGCTTCGTCAACCAGACCGGCAATCCCAACAATCACGACGGCGGGACCTCCAGCCACCCCGACCTGCCGCTGGAAGCGGTCTTCAAGCTGAAGATGGCCGGCTACCGGGCCGTGGCGACGCCGATGGACGCGACTCTGGGCTTCGTCGGCGCGGTTCCGATCCAGACGGTGTCGGGCAAAGAGGCGCTGAAATCTAAGGACGGCACGGTCCGCGCCTGGGGCGCCTATTGTCCCGGCGTGGCGGGGATGGGCCGGCAGGCGGCTGAAGACACCGGAAACAGCGAAATCTTCCTCATGCGCGGGGCGGCCCGCCGGCTGGACCGCGACTACGCCGTCTGGGGCCGGATCGTGGTGGGGGCGGACGTCAACAGCGTCATCGCGGTGGGAGAACCGCCGGTGAAGCCTGATCTGATGCTGAAGGTTCGGGTGGCGGCCGATATCCCGGCGGCGGAGCGGCCACAGCTTTCGATCCTGAGCCAGGACAGCCCCGCCTTCCGCACCCTGGTGCGCCAGACGCGCATGGCCAGGGGTGCGGACTTCTCGATCTGCGACCTGGAGGTTCCGGTCAGGGTCGAGCCTTAAACTGGCGTCAGGCTCACGCGAGGAAGTTGACGGCCGCCAGGATGATGGGGGCGACGACCATCACGCCGACGGCGACGATCAGAATCGCCTGAGCGGCGGGACCCTTGGGCGGCAGCGGGGTGGTGGTGGAGGGGTGTATCATGAGCTCCTTCGGTTGCGTTTGACGCTCCGATACAGCGCCTCCCACCCCCTCGGCACAAACGAGAAGCCGACCCTTCAGTTGAGCTCAGATCACTTGAGGCGTGGCAGGCCGTCGGCGTCGGCCTAGGCCAGAAGCCAGGCCCGGAAGCGGCGCACGTTGGGCTGCTGAGCCTTTTCCGGCAGCGACAACACCCAATAGGAAAAGGGGCTTTCGAGCGACGTCTCGAAGGGCGCGACCAGCCGCCCGGCCGCGAGGTCGTCCAGCACCATGGGCTGTTGGGCGAGGGCCACGCCACGGCCGGCCAGGGCCGCCTCCAG
>JAYVDG010000663.1:0-3025 GCA_043749525.1 Phenylobacterium sp. | reverse complement strand
CACCTACAACACGGCCACGTCCCAGGTGACGGGCGCCGGGACGGTCACGCAGACCACCTCCGGCATCGTCTCCGAATATAGCTCAAAGACCCGGGGTGGCCTTCAGCGCCAGGACGGCTCGCTGATCCAGTCCGGCGACCGCAACCTGCGCCTGTCGGCCTTCACCACGGCGGGCGTGGCGCTCTCTCCCGCGCCCTCGCTCGACGACACCGTCACCCTGGCGAGCGGCCAGACCTACACCATCACGACGGTCTCGACCTTCGCCCCAACCGGCCTGCCGATCTACTACGACTGCAACATCCGCGGCGTTTCCTAATGCCCGCCGGCAAGTTCGCCATCGACCTGCGGCGGGGCGCCGACGAGGCGTGGGAGGATACGAACCGGCGGGTGCGGGCGACCGTCTTTGAGCTCCAGTCCCGGCTCGTCCAGCGGTCCCCGGTCGACAAGGGCCGCTTCCGGTCCAACTGGTATTACAGCGCCGGCGGCCCGATCACCGCCGCCAGCGAGGCGACCAACATCCATGTGGTCAACGGCGGCCAGGACGTGCCGACGATCGCCCTCGGCTGCGTCCACTACATCCAGAACAACCTGCCCTACGCTCTGCCGCTGGAGATCCACGGCGCCACCAAGGCGTCGAACGCGCAAGGCCAGATCGTCGGGCCCGGCGGCATCGTGGGCATCACCGTCCTCGAGTTTCAATCCATCGTCGACGGCACGAAGGCGAAAACATGAGCCTGACCGTCATCCGCCAGCAGCTTGAAACCGCCTTCGCGGCGGCCGACGGCGGGCTGCCCACCAACTACGAGAACGTCTTCTATGTCCCCACCAAGGGCGTGGCGTTTCAGCGGGTGCAGATCGTGCTCGGCACGCCGGAGAACCCCACGGTCGGCGACGCCTTCTATCGCGAGCGGGGCTTCATTCAGGTGGTCCTCTACTACCCGCTGCAGACGGGCCCGGGCGACAGCGTGACGCGCGCCCAGGCCATCCGCGACGCCTTCCCGCGCGGCCGCTCCTTCGTGACCGGCAAGGTCACCACGATCATCGAGGCCACCATGTCGCGGCTTCCCTCGATCGTTGAAGACTACCGCTTCGTGGTCCCCGTCCGCATCCCGTTTTTCTCGAACGTCCTGCCGTAACCCGGCCGGCCCAACGGCTCGACGCTCGTCAGCCGATCTCTGACCGCCCCCTCAAAACACGGAGATGACGATGCCCATTGCTGTTGGCATTAAGAAAACCCTTGCGTTCAAGAAGCAGACCGCCCTCGGCACCGTCGCCGCCGGCGGCGCGGCCACCGGCCAATACCTGCGCCGCGTCACCTCCACGGTCGACCTGTCCAAGCAGACCTTCAAGTCCAACGAGATCCTGCCGTCCGCCCAGCGCCGCGACTTCCGCCACGGCGTGCGCGCGGTCTCCGGCGCGATTGCGGGCGAGCTCTCCGTCGGCGCCTATCAGTCGTTCACCGAGAGCCTGGTCCGCCAGCTGGCGCAGGTGTCCTCGACGACCGGCGCCATCATCACCGTCACCGCCGCGGTCACGACCGGCGCGGCTGGCACCTTTACCCGGTCGGCGGGCTCCTACCTCACCGACGGCTTCAAGATCGGCGACGTCGTCAACTGGTCCGGCTGGGCCACGACCGGCGTCCCGAACAACGCCCACAACATGATGATCACCGCTCTGACCGCCACGGTGATGACGGTCCTGACCCTGGACGCCGTCGCCATCGGCCCCAAGGCCGCGGGCGACAGCGTCACCTGCGTCGTCGCCGGAAAGAAGACCTGGGTGCCCTCGACCGTGGGCTCGCAGACCCGCGACTACTACACCCTCGAGCACTTCTATTCGGACATCACCCAGTCGGAACTGTTCACTGACTGCGTGGTCTCCGGCGCGAAGGTAAACCTCACGCCGAACGACATGGCGAAGGTCGAATGGTCGGTGATGGGCCTCAACATCACCACCAACACCACGGCCTACTTCACCTCGCCCACGGCGGCGGCGACCGGCGGCATCCTGGCCGGCGTCAACGGCGTGCTGCTGATCGCCGGTGTGGCGGTCGGCCTCGTCACCGGCCTCTCCATCGACATCGAGGGCTCGTTCACCGCCCCCGGCGGCGTGGTGGGCAAGAACGTCGACCCCGACATCTTCCCGGGCGGCATCGACGTGACCGGGCAGGCGACCATCTACTTCTTCGACGGCACCTATCGCGACCTGTTCATCAACGAGACCGAGGCCTCGATCGCGGTGGCCCTGACGGCGAACAACACGGCGAGCTCGCCCTTCATGGCCTTCGTCATGTCGCGCTGCAAGTTCGGCGGCGCCACCAAGGACGACGGCGAGAAGGGCCTGATCCTGACGGTCCCGTTCACCGCGCTTGAGAACATCAACGGCGGCGCGCTGCTGGCCGACCTGCAGACCACCATCTCCATTCAGGACAGCGCCTTCGTCTAAGGCCGCCTGACCCGGCCAACGCACGCCGGGCCGCCTCCCTCTCTCCCTCAACTCTACGGGCCGGTCGCACCGCGCCCGCTTTTTCACGAAAGCGAACCCCTATGTCTGCCAAGACCCCCGCCATCTCGCTGAAGGCCCTGGACGCCCGCACCGCTTCGGAGGCGCCGTTCTCGTTCGAGTACATCAGCCCCGACGGCTCGGCCTCGGGCGTCACCTTCACCGTCCTCGGCGGCCAGTCGGCCACCGTGCAGTCGGAGATCAACCGGCTGGTGAACGAGCGCCGCCGCAAGCAGCACGCCGCCGAGATCAACGCCCGCACCGGCGGCCGCAAGTCGGAGGACTTCACCTCGGTCGAGAGCGACATCGAGTTCGGCCAGCGCCTGGCCGCGATCCGCCTCGTCGGCTGGTCGGGTATCGCCGAACCCTTCCACGAGGATCTGGCGCTTGAGCTCTGCCAGTCGAACGCCGACATCGCCACGCAGATCACCGAGCAGTCCAACGACATGGCGAATTTTATGAAGAGCTCGTCGCCGACCTGATCGCGTTCGCGAAGTCGGAGATCGAGCTAGGCGCCGTTCAG
>JAYVDG010000662.1:0-8314 GCA_043749525.1 Phenylobacterium sp. | reverse complement strand
AGCCACCCTCGGACCCATAGACGCGGGGCGTGCCGGATAGATCGGTGCTTCTGGGTCCGGGTCTCCCGCGACGCGGAAACCGGGATGACAGCGTCGGGATCAGCCGGACAGGGCCTCAGCGATTTCTTCCGCGTCCTCCTCCAAGCTCCACTCTGCCGCGATGGTGGTGACCGCGACGTCGGCGGTGACATTGCCGATGGTCCGCGAGATGTCGGGCAGGGTCTCCACCGCCAGCAGCAGGGGCAGCAGTTCCGTGGGGATGCCCATGGCCATGGAGATGGGGCCCAGCGTGGTGAAGAAGGTCACGGCGCTGGCGATGCCGACCGCGGCCAGGCTGACCGTGGCGGCCACCAGGACGCCGACAACCAATACCAGTGGGGTCAGATGCACCCCATAAATGTGGGCCACATAGATCACCACGGCCATGTTGCCGGCCGGGCTGGTCATGCGGAACAGGGCCACGGCCATGGGCAGCACCATGCCGCGCACCTTCTCCGGCACGCCGAGCTTCTGGGCGGTGTCGAGCATGGCGGGCATCGAGGCCAGGGACGACTGGGTCGAGATGGCCACGGCCTCCACCGGGATCATGGCGCGGACGAAGGCCATGAGCGGGACCTTGCCGAACACCACCGCCAGGATCGTGGCGATCACCGCCATGCTCAGGCACATGATCGAGACGATGATGACGTAGTGGCCCAGGATGCCGACGGCCCCCAGGCCCGTCTGCGCCCCGGTGACGAGGGCCAGGGCAAAGACCCCGAAGGGCGCGGCCCACAGCACCCAGTGGACCAGGGTCATCATGGTGTCCTTCACCGCGTCGAAGAACCCGAACAGAGAGGCCCGTTTCTCAGGCGTAATCCGCGTGGCGGCCAGGCCGAACACCAGGGCGAAGACCACCAAGGGCGCCATGGCCCCGTCAGCGGCGACCTTCACCGGGTTGGTGGGGATGAAGCTCTTGATCATATCCTGGATGGCAGGGGTCGGCGGGATCTCACCGTGGGCGGCGTGGGCCGAGGCGCGCAGGGCCTGGGCGGCCTCGGCCGGCGCGGGCCAGATGGCCAGCAGGGCCGGGGTGGCGACGGCGGCGTAGGCGGCCGAAAGCACCAGCAGGACGGCGAACAAGCCCAGCGTCTTGGCCGCGTCGCCGCCGGCCCGCGCGGTGTCGGCGGCCTGCGCCACCCCGGTCACCAGCAGGGCGACGACCAGGGGGATGATGGTCATCCGCAGGGCGTCGAGCCAGACCCCGCCGGCCGGCTCGGCCACGGCGATGATCTGCGGCGCGTAGCCGGGCAGGAAGCTGGCGACGGCGGCGCCGGCGGCGAGGCCGGCCACCAGGCCGATGAGAACGCGGGTCGTCAGGGTCATGGGGCACGTTCACCGGGCTGGAGCGTCCGCGCCAGCGAAAAAACCGTCGCGACGCCCTGGGTTCCCTATCGGGGCAGGGCGAAGGCCACGACCTGGTCGCCGCGCTTGGTGTCGGACTTGGAGTGGCCGCCGGCGGCGATCACCACATATTGCCGGCCCTTCCAGACATAGGTCATCGGCGTCGCCTGGCCTCCGGCGGACAGGCGGCCTTTCCAAAGTTCCTTGCCCGAGCCGGAGTCGAAGGCGCGCAGCTCGTTGTCCATGGCCGCCCCGATGAAGACCAGGCCGCCGCCTGTGACGATGGGGCCGCCGAAGTTGGGCGTGCCGGTCCCCTTCATGAACAGTTGCGAGCCCGGCGCGATGTCCCGCGTGGTTCCCAGCGGCACGCGCCACAGCACCTTGCCGTCGTGCATGTCGATGGCCGAGAGCTCGCCCCACGGCGGCGGGTTGCAGGGCAGGCCGAGCGGCGAGCGCAGCAGCTCGCGCTTCATGCCGTAGCGGGCGCCCTCATTGGGGCTGATCTCCACGTCGGGCCGGGCGGCCTTGGCGGCTTTCACCTCCTTGGCCGGGATCAGCGTCACCTTGTGCAGGGCGCTGGAGGTGTTGGCGTAGACGATCTGCCGGCCGGGATCGAAGGCGATGCCGGCCCAGTTCGAGCCGCCGCCGGTGAAGGGATAGATGATCGTGCCCTGGGTGGTAGGCGGCGTGTAGAGCCCCTCGTTGCGCGCGCCCTCCAGCAGCTTGCGGCAGGCGGCGCGGTCCCAGGGGGTCAGGCCGAAGGCCTCCTGCGGGCGGATGCGGTTGGGCGCCAGGGACTTGGGCGCGACGGGGAAGGGCTGGGTCGGCGACAGGCTCTCGCCGATCGCGCCGCCTTGGGGCACGTGGCGCTCCACCGCCGGGATCACCGGTGCGCCGGTGTCGCGGTTGAGGGTGAAGAGCAGGCCCTGCTTGGTGGTCTGGATCACGGCAGGGATGGTGACGCCGTGATAGGTGACGCTCGCCAGGGTCGGCTGGGCCGGAAGGTCATAGTCCCAGACATCGTGGTGGGTGGTCTGGAAGCCCCAGGCCAATTCGCCGGTGGCGGCCTTCAGGGCCACCACCGAGTTGGCGTGGCCACCGTTCCCCGGCCGTGCGGCGCCATAGAAGTCCGGGCTGGCGCTGGAGGTGGGCAGGAAGACAAGGCCCCGGGCCTTGTCCACCGACATCGGCGCCCAGACATTGGCGGCCCCGGCGCGAACCGAGGGCCGCACACTGTCCAGCGGATCGAACCGCCACTTGAGCAGGCCCGTCACCGCGTCGAAGGCGTGGACGGCGCCAGAGGTCTCGTCGACCTTCTGGTTGTCGTCGATGGAAGAGCCGACGATCACCAGTCCCTGGGTCACCACCGGCGGCGAGGTGATCTGGGCGCCGCCGGGGCGGGTCAGCCGCACCCCGGGGATGGCCGGGACCCAGCCCTCGGCCCCGAAGCCCGCGCAGGCCTGGCCGGTGGCGGCGTCCAGGGCGAACAGCCGGCGGTCGTTGGTGTTCATGAAGATCCGCTCGGCGCAGGGCGCGTTCGCGGGCGCGGCGGGGGTCTTCCAGTAGGCCAGGCCCCGGCAGTTGTAGTCGTTGGGATAGCGGATGTTGGTCGCAAGCTTCGGATCGAAGCGCCAGAGCGACTTGCCCGTGGCCGGATCGATGGCGCTGGCCTCGTTGAAGGGCGAACACAGATAGAGCCGGCCAGCCGCCAGGATCGGGGTGACCTCGAAGGCGGCCCGCTGCATGGCGGCGCCCTTCGTGGTCATGTCGCCGGTGGAGAAGGTCCAGACGGGCTTCAGCCGCTTGACGTTCTGCGGCGCGATCTGTGCGGCCGGGGAGTAGCGCTGGCCGCCGGCGTCGCCGCCATAGTGCGACCAGCCGGCGTCGGGGGAGGGCGCGACGTGGGAGGCGGAGCAGGCGGCGAGGCTTACCGCGGCGAGCAGGGGCAGGGCGTGTCGGGTCATGCGCTCAAGAGAGCGTCAGACCTCGTGGCGGAAAAGCGCTTTGGGACGAGCGGCGGACCTGCCGGGACGAACGGCTAGCGCCAGGCCTGGCCGGCGGTATAGGCGGCGGGCTCGCGGGTCAGCGCCCGGACCGACTGGTCCTCCACCTTGCAGGCCGCGACGGGCAGGCCGGCTTCCTGGTCGACGATGCGGCAGGTGATGTTCTGGGCGAAGGCCACTGCCATCAGCGAGCCGCGATTGGCCGGGTAGGCCGAAGTTTTCTGCAGCGGTTCGGGGGCGAGACGGACCTCGACCCATTGGTCTGGGGTCGCTCCCAGGGCCACGCAGAGGCGATCGGAGTCGAGGACCTGCAGCACCGGGCCGTGGATTTCGGCGCCGACGCTAGGGGCCGAACCCTGGCAGGCGGTCTGGGCGTGGGCGCCGTTCGCGAAGCCGATCAGGGCCAGGGCCCCGACCATTCCGCAAAGTTTCTGAAGTGTAGACGCCACGACGGCCCCGCCCGAATTAGGATTCTGCTAAAACAATCCACAGGGACGGGCTTTGTTCCGGGGTGGACCTGAAATCCGCCCTGACCGTTATAGGGATGCGTTTGAAGGGTCCATCATGAGCAAACCGATCACCATCACCATCCCCCACGAGCTGGGCGCGGCCACCGCGCGCCAGCGGATCGAGGAGGGCTTCGGCAAGATCAGCCAGCAGTTCGGCGAGGCGGCGTCCAAGGCGCTCACCAAGACCTGGACCGGTGACCGCATGGACTTCGCCATCGCCGCCATGGGTCAGCAGATCACCGGTCACCTGGATGTGCGGGACGCAGACGTCCTGATGACCATCAACCTGCCCAATGTGCTCGCCCTGCTGGCCGGCAAGATCAAGGGCCGGGTCCAGAAGGAAGGCCAGTTGCTGCTCAAATAGCGGGGGCTAAGGCGGCCAGGCTTCGCCGTCGGTAGAGCCACTCGACGCAGGCCAGGATTACCGCGGCCAGCACCAGTTCGAAGCCCAGGTCGCTGAGCTTGAGCGTCGTTTCCGGCGCCCCGGGCAGCAGAACCTCGCCGAACATCGCCACGCCGAGGTTCTGGGTGGCGTGGGCCCCGATGCCGAATTCCAGCCCGCCCAGCCGCAGGGTCGCCCAGGCGAAGACCATGCCCAGCAGGGCGCGGGCCGCCAGGGCGCCCGGATCGAACTCCAGGTGGAAGAGGGCGAAGACCACGCCGTTGATCAGCAGCACCAGCCAGACCTTGCGGGTGAAGGCGCCCACCTGCTGCAGCAGGTAGCCACGGAACACCACCTCCTCAGCCCAGCCGGCGATCAGGAACCCGAGGCCGGAGGCCGCCACATAGGCCAGGCGCTCGGTCAGGGGCGCGCCGGCGTCGAGGATCGGCGCCTGGCCGGGCCCCTGCGGCAGGAAGACCGAGAGCAGGTTCAGCGCCATGATGGCCACCACCCCGGCGACCGCGCCCCAGCCGAGCAGGGTCCAGCGGAAGCGGGTCGCCACGGTGATCCAGCTGCGCAGGGGCCGCTTGAAGATCAGCCGCGCGGCCAGCAGCAGGCCGGCCGCCGCCGCCGCCAGGCCGATCCCGACCTCGAAGATGTAGACCGACGACTTCAACAGGCGCGGCATGTCCGACAGGTCACCGCCGATGACGTTGAGCGGCACGCCTGCGAACTGGCCGCTGGCGAACAGGGCCAACACCACCAGGAAGCTCATGATGATGGTGGCGAGTGGGCCCACCACGGCCATCAGCGCCACCCAGCGCCAATTGCGGTCGCGGGGCGTGGTCATCGCCAGGAAGGGCGGAGAGGCGCGGCCGGCGAGCAGATCAAGCGCGTTGGTCATGAGGCCGCAAGTTAGCGCGCGCCGCTGAGCTCGACTATGGTGGCCCCATGCGCGCCGTCTCTTTCGCCGTCACCGTCACTCTTTTGTCCGTCGCCGGCGCCGCCCAGGCCGCCGATCGCGGCGTCATGCAGGACAAGGACACCTTCCGCGACGCGGCCATGGCCCCGTTGGAGGACCTGAACCTCAAACAGAAGGGCATCCCCGACGTCCTGCTGCGCGCCCACGCCGATCCCTACGACATGGAAGGACTCGGCCGCTGCGAACCCATCGCCGCCGAGATCGGCAAGCTGGATGGCGCGCTGGGTCCCGATCTCGACGAGGCGCCCGCGCCCGACACCCGCACCCGGGCCCAGAGGGTCGGCGGGGCGCTCAAGGACGCCGGGATTTCGGAAGTCCGCAGCGAGAGCGGTCACCTGCTGCCGTTCCGCGGCTGGATCCGCAAGCTCACCGGCGCCGCGCGTCACGACAAGAAGGTCCAGGCCGCCATCCGCGCAGGCGAGATCCGCCGGGGCTATCTGAAGGGGGTCGGCATGCGCATGAACTGCGCCCCGCCCGCCGCGCCCAGCTGGTTCGTGCCGACTCCGCCAAGAAACCCCGTCGAAAAGGCCGTGGGCCAGTCCTTCGACGGCCTCTGGGCGCGGATCGTCGCCTGGTTCTGGAGCTGGTGGCCGTTTTAACTCACTGTCATCCCGGAACGCCCGCCGGGCTTGTCCGGGACCCATATCCGTTGGGCGTGCCGGATGGATCGGTGCTTCTGGGTTCCGGTGCGCCGCTAGCGCGGCAACCGGGATGACACCTGGGGATGTGGCCGCCTTATGAATCAGCGGCGAGCTTCTCTAGGCCTCGGCCCCGAAATCGTCGGGCAGGCCGATCATGTGGAAGCCGGCGTCGACATGGACCACCTCGCCGGTGGTGGAGCGGCCGAGGTCCGACAGCAGCCAGAGCGCGGTCCCCGCCACGCCCTCCATGGAGGTGTCCTCCTTCAGGGCCGACATGGCTCGGCCCTGGGACAGTTTCTCCCGGCCGCCGGCGATGCCGGCCAGGGACAGGGTGCGCATGGCGCCCGCCGAGATGGCGTTGACCCGAATCTTCGCCGGCCCGAGATCGCGGGCGGCGTAGCGGGTCGCGGCCTCAAGGCCGGCCTTGGCGACGCCCATGGTGTTGTAGTTGGGGATCACCCGCTCGGAGCCCAGATAGGTCATGCAGATGATCGAGCCGCCGTTCGGCATCAGCCGAGCCGCCCGCTTGGCGCAGTCGATGAAGCTGAACACCGAGATGTCCATGGCCTGCAGGAAGCCCGCCCGGGTGGTGTTTTCCACGAAGGAGCCCTTGATCTCGTCGCGAGGCGCGTAGGCGATGGAGTGGACGAAGAAGTCGAGGGTCCCGAGGTCAGCCGCGATCGCAGCGAAGGCCGCATCCATCTGGGCGTCGTCGGTGGCGTCGACGGCCACCACGGTCTTCACGCCGATCAAGTCGGCCAGGGGTTGCACCCGGCGCTCCATGCCCGGCAGGTGCAGGAAGGCGAGTTCCGCGCCCTGGGCCGCCAGTTGGGCCGAAATCCCCCAGGCGATGGACTGGTGATTGGCGACGCCGATGACGACGCCCTTCTTGCCCTTCATCAGCTCGCCCTTGGGCAGCGCGTAGTCCTCGGCCACGGCGGTTCTCCTAGAGTTTGATGCGGTAGCCCACGTGGCTCTGCTCAAAGCCGAGCCGGTCATAGAAGCGGTGGGCGTCGGTTCGGGTCTTGTGGGTGAACAGCTCCACGGCCTGGCAGCCGCGGGCTCGGGCCGCGCTCAGGGCCCATTCGATCAACTGGCCGCCCAGGCCCTGGCTGCGCAGGGAGGTGTCGACGCGCACGCCCTCGATCAGGGCCAGGTTCGCCCCCAGGTTGGACAGGCCGGGGATGAAGGTCATCTGCAGGCAGCCCACCACCGCCCCGTCCAGCTCAGCGACGGTTAAAAAGTTACCGTCACTGGCCTCGATGCGGTCGAAGGCGGCGTAGTAGCTGTCGGGCAGTGGGTCTTCGAACCGTTCGCGGCCCGCGCCCAAGGGGTCATCGGCCAGCAGTTCGACAATCCGCGCCACGTCCTGCCGGCAGGCGGGGCGAAAGACCGGCGTGGCCAAGGCCCTAGACCTTGGCCATCACCAGGCAGCCATTGGTGCCGCCGAAGCCGAAGCTGTTGGACATCACCGTCTCCACCTGCAGGTCGAGGCGCTTGCGCAGGATCGGCAGGTCGGCGAAGGCGGGATCCAAGTTCTCGATATGGGCGCTCTCGGCCAGGAAACCGTTGTTCAGCATCAGCAGCGAATAGATCGCTTCCTGCGCGCCCGCCGCCCCCAGACTGTGGCCGGTCAGGGACTTGGTCGAGGAGATGTGGGGCGCCTTCTCCCCGAACACCGAACGCACGGCCTCCATCTCCTTCATGTCGCCGACCGGCGTCGAGGTGCCGTGCGGGTTCAGGTAGTCTATTCTGCGTCCGCCCAGGTCGGCCATCGCCAGGTTCATGCAGCGTGCCGCGCCCTCGCCGGAGGGGGCGACCATGTCGAAGCCGTCGGAATTGGCGGCGTAGCCGACGATCTCGCCGTAGATCTTGGCCCCGCGCGCCTTGGCGTGCTCGTACTCTTCCAGCACCACCAGGCCCGCGCCGCCGGCGATGACGAAGCCGTCGCGGGCGGCGTCATAGGCGCGGCTGGCCACGGCCGGGGTCGCGTTGAAGTTGGAGCTCATGGCGCCCATGGCGTCGAAGAGCACCGACAGGGTCCAGTCGAGTTCTTCCGTGCCGCCGGCGAACACCACGTCCTGCTTGCCCATCAGGATCTGCTCGTAGCCGACCCCGATGCAGTGGGTCGAGGTGGCGCAGGCCGAGGAGATGGAGAAGTTCAGGCCCTTGATCTTGAACCAGGTCGAGAGCGTCGCCGAGGGGCCCGAGCTCATGGCCTTGGGCACCGCGAAGGGGCCGACCCGCTTGGGGCCGCGGGTCTTGGCGGTCTCGGCCGATTCGATGATCGCCCGGGTGGAGGGGCCGCCCGAGCCGACGATCAGGCCGGTGCGCACATTGGAGACATCGGACTCTTCAAGCCCGGAGTCAGCGATCGCCTGTTCCATGGCGATGTGGGCGAAACCGGTGCCCTG
>JAYVDG010000661.1:0-3031 GCA_043749525.1 Phenylobacterium sp. | reverse complement strand
CCCTGGCCGCCGAGCCGAAGATCATGCTGATGGACGAACCCTTCGGGGCGCTGGATCCGGTGACCCGCGACCAACTGGGAACCGACTACCGCGCCCTGCATAAGCAACTGGGCCTGACCACGGTGATGGTCACCCACGACATGAGCGAGGCCGTGCTGCTGGCCGATCGCATCGTGGTGCTCAAGGCGGGCGCCATCGTCGCTGACGGGACCCCCGGCCACCTCAGCGCCCGGAGCGACGATCCCGACGTGCGGGCCTTGATGGACGCGCCCCGTCGCCAGGCCGAGCGGCTGGCCGCCCGCCTGTCGGAGAGCGCGTCGTGAACCCGCGTCTCGCCGCCGCCTTCGACCTGCTGCCGGAGTACCTCGCCTGGCACGTCCTGTTGAGCGCCAGCGCGCTGGCGCTCGGCCTGATCATCAGCCTGCCCCTGGCGGTCGCCGCCAGCCGCAGCCCGCGCCTGCGCTGGCCGGTGCTGGCCTTCGCCGGCCTGATCCAGACCATTCCCAGTCTGGCCCTGCTGGCGCTGTTCTATCCGCTGCTGCTGGCGGTCTCGGCGCTGAGCAAGTCGCTGACGGGGCACGGCTTCTCGGCCCTGGGCTTCCTGCCCTCGCTGCTGGCGCTCACCCTCTATTCCATGTTGCCGATCCTGCGGACGGCGACGACGGGCATCCTGGGGGTCGATCCGGCGGTGCGCGAGGCCGCCGATGGGGTGGGTATGACCACCCGCCAGAAGCTGTTCCAGGTGGAGCTGCCCCTGGCCATGCCGGTGATCATGGCCGGCGTTCGCACCGCCGCGGTCTGGACCATCGGGGCCGCGACCCTCTCCACACCCGTGGGCCAGACCAGCCTGGGCAACTACATCTTCGCCGGCCTGCAGACCGAGAATTGGGTCAGCGTGCTGTTTGGTTGCGCCGCTTCGGCCGTGCTGGCGATGACCGCCGACCAACTTCTGGGTCTGATTGAGACCGGCGCCGCCAAGCGCGACCGGCGGCTGATGATCGCCGGGGCCGTCGGGCTGCTGGTGGGAATCGTGATCGCCGTCCTGCCTCTGGTCAGCTTCGGCAAGCCGGCCAGCTATGTGGTCGGCGCCAAGAACTTCTCCGAACAATACATCCTGGCCGAACTGATGGCCGACCGGCTGGAAAAGGCCGGCGCCACCGTGAACCGCAAGGAAGACCTGGGCTCGGCGGTGGCCTACCGCGCCCTGGCCGCTTCCGAGCTGGACGTCTATGTCGACTACACCGGCACGCTGTGGACCAATGTCCTGAACCGCCAGGACAATCCGGGCCGGCAGGCGGTGCTGGACGGCCTGACCACCGAGCTGAAGAAGAAGGACGGGGTCACCGTCCTCGGCTCCCTGGGGTTCGAGAACGCCTACGCCTTCGCGATGAACGCCGACCGGGCCAAGGCGCTCGGCATCGTCAGCCTGGCCGACCTGGCGCGCGAGGCGCCCAAGCTGACGCTGGGGACCGACATCGAGTTCCTGTCGCGGCCGGAATGGAAGGCGGTCGACGCCGCCTACGGCTTCAAGTTCAAGGCCCAGCGGTCCTTCCAGCCCACCTTCATGTACCGGGCGCTGTCTGGGGGCGAGGCCGACGTGATCTCGGCCTTCTCCTCCGACGGCCGGATCGCGGCCGACAAGCTGGTGGTGCTCACCGATCCCAAGGGGGCGCTGCCACCCTATGACGCGGTGATTTTGGTCTCGCCCAAGCGGGCCGCCGACCAGCGACTGATCGCCGCGCTGAAACCCCTGGTGGGCTCGATCCCCGTCGCCGCCATGCAGGCCGCCAACTACAGCGTCGACCGCGACACCGCCAAGGCCAGCCCCGCGGAGGCGGCGAGGGGGTTGGCGAAGTGAAGCGGATCAGCCTTTTTTGGATCATATCGCTCGTCGTGTTCGCCCTGTTGGCGATCGCGCCATTCGTGTTTCTTGGCGTCGGTTGCGCCATCGACAGCGGTAGATGTCCGTGAAGGTAATGCGGAACAGATTGCGAACGAGAGCGCCTCGGTAGCCGTTCGTTAACCATGTCTGCGCGAGATGGGGATAGTTCTTCTCCCCTGTTTTCGCGAGGCTCTTCATGAACGGCGCCGAGGTTCTGGACGTCGGTCGCGACGCCATCTGGCTGACCCTGCAGCTCTGCGCGCCGGTGCTGATCGTGGGCCTGGTGGTGGGGGTGGGCGTCGGCCTGATGCAGGCCCTGACCCAGATCCAGGAAGCCACCCTGGTCTATGCCCCGAAGATCGTCGCGATCTTCGTGTCCCTGCTGGTCTTCCTGCCGCTGATGGGCGCGCTGATGAGCAGCTTCATGCGCCATATCGCCGCCCGCATCGCAGCGATGTAAGCGGCGTGGAGCACTACGCCACAGCCCAGCAGGTCTATGTCGGCGGACTGGTCTTCGCGCGGCTGTCGGCGCTGGTCATGCTGATGCCGGGGATCGGGGACACCACGGTGCCGCCCCGCATCCGGCTGGCCTTCGCCTTCCTGATGACCCTGATGCTGATCCCGGTGATCGCCCCCAATCCGCCGGCGGTGCCCGCCGCCATGGGCGTCCTGGTCGGCGGCCTGTTCAAGGAGATCCTGATTGGCCTGATGATCGGAACCATCCTGCGGATCTTCCTGATGTCGCTGTCCACGGCCGGCGAGATCATCTCCATCCAGACAACCCTGTCCTTCGCCCAGACCGCGGCGCCGGGGATCGCGCCGGGCTCCTCGACGGTCTCCACCTTCCTGGGCCTGATCGGCCTGACCCTGATCATGACCACGGGGCTGCACCACCTGTTCCTCAGCGCCATCGTGAAGTCCTACACGCTGTTCCCCTTCACCCGGGCCCTGCCGGTAGCCGACTCCGCGACGCTCGCAGTGCAGACGGTGGCCGACTGCTTCAAGCTGGGCGTGCAGCTCTCAGCGCCTCTGCTGGTCTTCTCCCTGGTGTTCAACGTGGCCATCGGCCTGGTGGGCCGGGTGATGCCGCAGTTCCAGATCTTCTTCGTGGCCTCGCCGCTGATGGTGATCTTCGGCCTCTCGATCCTG
>JAYVDG010000660.1:0-3032 GCA_043749525.1 Phenylobacterium sp. | reverse complement strand
TCAAAGCCGGAAAAACAGGGTCGTCGCCTAAACCCGCGAGCACGATTCAGGGTATTGATGGATCCATCAAAACCCATCGTGCTCTAGCCGGCCTTAGCCGGGCGAGGCGGACTCCTCCGCGGAGGCCGCCCTCGCGCCGGCGATGGTCACGGAGGCCGCGACCTCGGTCATCGGGGCCGCCGGGTTCTTGATCAGGTCCAGGGTCTCGCGGATGTACCTGGCGTTGACGACGACGCCGATGTCGAGCCGCTCGCCGTTGACGTCGACCTGCTGGGTCAGCATGCCCGCGATGAACTCCACGTCAGGGCGCGGTTGGGCCGGATCGCCCGTGGCGTGGCGCGCCGGGCCGCTCATGAAGACCGGGCCGCCGGAATTGCCGGGGAACACCGCGAAGTCCAGCAGGAAGGTCGGGAAGATTCTGGCCGGGGCGATCGGGAACGAGGCCACCTTGCCGGCCCGCAGGATCGGGAAGCCCGCCGCGTTCGCGGCGAGGCCTCTCGGGAAGCCCAGCGCCAGCATCTCATCGCCCGCGCCCACCTGATAGCGCGCGAAAGTGTCGTCGGCGGCCAGATAGCCTGACGGGATGGCCGCCTTGGCGAAGGCCGCCGGCGCGGTGATCGAAATCGCCGCCACGTCACGCGACGGGTGATGGGTCCACAGCGCCCTGCCCTGCGCGTCGCGGATTTTCAGCGTCTGCGGAGAGTAGCTCCAGCTGCCGTCCGCATTGGCGAAGCGATAGCCGACCTTGGCGTCGGGGCCGGCCATCTTTTCGAGCACATGGTTGGCGGTGACCAGAATGATGCGGGTCCTGCCGTCGGGCCCGGCCTCGGTGAGCAGGAACCCGGTGCCGACGGTCCGCATCCCGTTGCCGATCGGCTGTTCCAGCTGAACAGTCGCCTGCATCAGCTGAACGGACAGGTCCATGACCATGAGATGGTCCCCGAAACTCTGGAAGCCCTTCGCGTCTGACGCGCGATCTCGATGAGAGGATAGTGAATCACTTGAAGGTTTCCGCCAAGATAAGACCGCGTCACAGCAGCCGCGCCCAAGTGACGCGCCGCAGGTCTGTGCGCCTTTCATACAGCCCGGCTTGAGACGGGGCCCGCGGCGGGGCATCTAGCGGCCATGAGCAAGCCCTCCCCTGTCCTTGGCCCGCCCCTCGCCGAGAAGCGCCCCAAGACCATCGAACAGCTCGGCCGCGTGCGCGTCGACGACTACGCCTGGATGAAGGACGACAACTGGCAGCAGGTCCTGCGCGACCCCAAGACCCTGCGCGCCGACGTGCGCGAGCACCTCGACGCCGAGAACGCCTACACCAAGGCCATGCTGGCGAGCACCGAGGCTCTGCAGTCGCAGATGTTCGCCGAGATGAAGGGCCGGGTGAAGGAGGATGACTCGTCGGTCCCCTCGCCGGATGGGCCGTGGGATTACTACGTCCGCTATGACATGGGCGCCCAGCACCCGATCCACGCGCGGCGGCCTCGCGGGCGATCGGACGGCGAGGAGATCCTCCTGAACGAGGAGGCGCTCTCCAAGGACAAGCCCTTCTTCCAGGTGGGCGCCGCCAGCCACAGCCCCGACCACGCCCTCTACGCCTGGGCCGCCGACGAGCAGGGCTCGGAGTACTACACGATCCGGGTCAAGGACCTCGCCACCGACCAGGAGCTCGGAACGCCGGTCGAGAGCGCCTATGGCGACCTCGTCTTCTCGCCGGACAGCCGGTGGCTGTTCTGGATCTGGCGCGATGAGAACGCCCGGCCCGCCAAGGTCTTCCGCCGGCCCGCGCGCCCTGACTCAGATTGGGGTGGCGAGGACGCCCTGGTCTACGAAGAAGCCGACGACGGCATGTTCCTCGGCATCGGGACCACCTCCGACGACAGCCATGTGGTCATCCACGTCGGCAACCAGGAGACCACCGAGATCTGGCTGATCCCGGCCGCCGACCCGACTGCCGCGCCCGTGGTCGCCGAGCCTCGCGAGGTCGGCGTGAAGTATAGCCTCGACCACTGGACCGACCGTTGGGTGATCCGCACCAACTCCGACGAAGCCGTGGACTTCAAGCTGGCGGTCAGCGACGCGGCGATCCCGGCCAAGGCGACCTGGCGCGACTGGATCGCCCACCAGCCCGGCCACTATATCACCGGCTTCGCGGCCTTCGCCGGCCACCTGGTCCGCGCCGAGCGGGTCAATGCCCTGGACCGCCTCGTCGTCACGGATCGCGCGGGCGCCGAGCACGAAGTCGCCTTCGACGAGGAGGCCTATGCGCTGAACCTGGAGGGCGGCTACGAGTACGACACCACCACCACCCGCTTCGTCTACCAGTCGCCGACCACGCCGCGTCAGACCTACGACTACGACATGGCGACCCAGGCCCGGACGCTGCGCAAGACCCAGGAAATCCCCTCCGGCCACGACCCGGCCCGCTACGTCGCCCGCCGCCTCTACGCCAAGGCGTCTGACGGCCAGGAGGTCCCGGTCACGGTCCTGATGCTGAAGGACGCAGCCCTCGACGGGTCCGCCCCGCTGCTGCTCTACGGCTACGGCTCCTACGGCATGGCCATGGACCCCAGCTTCTCGATCCGGAACCTGAGCCTCGTCGACCGTGGCTGGATCTGGGCCACCGCCCATATCCGCGGCGGCTCAGACAAGGGCTGGGGCTGGTTCCTGGACGGGCGCAAGGACAAGAAGCCCAATACCTTCACCGACTTCATCGCCTGCGCCGAACATCTGGCGGCGGAGGGCTACGGGACGAAGGGCAGGATCGCGGCCTATGGCGGCTCGGCGGGCGGGCTTTTGATGGGGGCGGTGGCCAACCTGCGGCCGGACCTGTGGGGCGCAATCATCGCGGCGGTGCCGTTCGTGGACGTGCTGAACACCATGAGCGACACCACCCTGCCGCTCACCCCTCCTGAGTGGCCCGAGTGGGGCAACCCGCTGGAGGACCCCGCCGCCTATGACCTGATCGCGTCCTACAGCCCCTACGACAAGGTCAGCGCCCAGGCCTATCCGCCGGTGCTGGCCACCGGCGGCCT
>JAYVDG010000659.1:0-3034 GCA_043749525.1 Phenylobacterium sp. | reverse complement strand
TTCCACCGGGACCCCCAGGGCCTCGCCCAGCACCCGCAAGGCCCGGCCCGCGTGGACGATCTCGTCCATCAGCTGCGCGCGCTCCATCGCCATCAGGTCCTCTATTTCCCTTAAGGCCACGCCCTTGGGAATCAGCACCAGCCAGGGATAGCGGGCGTCGTCCTGCAGCCGCACATGGCACAGGGTCAGGTCCCCCAGGGCGTGGGATGTGGCGATGAAGGCGGGGTCGATCTGGAGCATGGCGGCAGGATGACCATGCGTCCGCGCCCGCGCAAAGGGCCTAAACTCCGCGTGCGGCATTGCAGCAAGGGCGTGGTTTGAGCTACGGGGACCCCCGACCTGGCGCACCTGCCGTCCCGCAACAGCTATCGGAGCAGTCCATGACCACCAAGACCCCCATCCGCGTGGCGGTCACCGGCGCGGCCGGCAACATCGGCTACGCGCTCCTCTTCCGCATCGCCTCGGGCGAGATGTTCGGCAAGGATCAGCCGCTGATCCTGCAACTGCTGGAAATCCCGGTGGAAGGCCCGCAGAAAGCGCTCAAGGGCGTGGCCATGGAACTTGAGGACTGCGCCTTCCCGCTGCTGCAGGACATGGTCCTGACCGGCGAGGCCGACGTGGCCTTCAAGGACGTGAACTGGGCCCTGCTGGTGGGCTCCAAGCCCCGCGGCCCCGGCATGGAACGCGCCGACCTACTGAAGGACAACGGCAAGATCTTCATCGCCCAGGGCCAGTCCATCGACAAGGTGGCCGCCGACGACGCCCGCGTGGCCGTGGTGGGCAACCCCTGCAACACCAACGTGATGATCGCCGCCAGCCAGGCCAAGCGTCTGCCGAAGGACCGCTTCACCGCCATGGTTCGCCTCGACGAGAACCGCGGCCGCGCCCAGCTGGCCAAGAAAGCCGGCGTCGATATCGGCCAGGTCTCCGACCTGTTCATCTACGGCAACCACAGTCCGACCATGTTCGCCGACTTCACCCACGCCAAGATCGGCGGCAAGGCCGCCGCCGACGTCATCGGTGACGAAGCCTGGCTGAAGAACGACTTCCTGCCGGCGGTGGGCAAGCGCGGCGCGGCCATCATCGAGGCCCGCGGTGTGTCCTCGGCCGCCTCGGCCGCCAACGCCCTGGTCGACCACGTCCACGACCTGGTGACCCCGGGCAAGATCCACTCGGTCGCCGTGGAAAGCCAAGGCCGCTACGGCTTCGCCGACGGCGTCTGGGCCGGCATGCCGGTGAAGACCACCGCCACCGGCTACGATGTCATCACCTCCTACGAGATGGACGACTTCGCAAAGAGCAAGATCGCCCTCACCAATGACGAACTGGTGGGCGAGCGCGACACCGTGAAGGACATGATCGGCTAAGACCCGATCAAGAGACTGGTTGGGCGTCCGCGCCCTCCGCCGCGACATGGACCCCGCTCGGCGCAGGCCGGGCGGGGTTTTCGTTGGGCGACAGGTCGGCGATGCGCTTTTCGTAGAGGCCAGCGAGGGCTTCCGGCGAGGTCTTGGCGGCGGCTTCGCGGGCGGCCAGCCAGCGGGCCTGGTCGCGGGCCAGGGCCGGAGGCCACGCCCGAGCTCATGGCGGCCTTGTAGGCGCGCGCCATGCGGCGGTCGGCCTGCGCGAGCGCTGGGTCCACGCAGACCATCTGGTCGGCGAGCGTGCGCGCCGCGCCACAGTCGAAGCTGGGGGCCTCCACATAGGCGGCGTCGACGATCTCGCCGTTCCGGGCGGCGGGGGGCGTAGCCGGCACGCCGACCTCCATCAGGCTGGTGGGCGGGGTGAGGACGTCTTCGGGCCTGGCCAGCACAATGCGGGCCTGCTGCGGTGCCGTGGCGGCAGCCACCGCGCGGGGGGCGGTCGCGGCCTCGAGGGGCCGGAAGATCAGGGGGGTTTCGTGAAACTCCGGTGCGCGTTGGCGACGGCGGTTGTGGGGCGCAAACATGGTGAACGTCCTGGCGTCGTTCTGGTCCGCCGCGGTCGCCTCGGGTTGTCCCGATGTGCGCTCGCCCTCTCGTACCGACGCCACTACCCATATTGGGTATCCGATGAATTGTGGCTGAACGGCGCCGTAAGTTCCCGCCAGGATAGAATTTTACTCCACCCAGGAGGGTGCGCCTCAGCGGCCGTCGTCCGCCGCCATGTCCTGCAGTTCCCGGATCCGCTGGTCATAGAGGTCCGACATTTCGTTGGGCGCATTGCGGGCGGCGTCCTCGCGGGCGTCCAGCCAGTGCTGCTGCTGGCGGCGCACGCGCCAGGTAGGGACGCCGGAGTCCAGGGCGCGGCGCCAGGCCGAGGCCAGGGTGCGGTCCTGGGCGGCCAGGGCCTCGTCGTTGCAGACCATGGCCTCGGCGGCGCTTTCGCTGCGGGCGCAGTCGAAGCTGGGACCGCGCGACACCGGGCGGGCGGGCTCAGAGGGTGCGGCGGGTTCGATGTCGTTGATGGGCTGCACGGCGGGTTTGGCCGGCGCCGCGGCGCGCGGTGTCCCGGCCGGCAGCAGTTCCAGCTTGCCGCCGGTCAAGGCGGGCAGGGGCTCGTCGCGGTCGATCTGGATCTGGACCTGGTCCACCGGCTTCATCGAGCCTTCGGCGCGGCTGTCGGGCGCCAATTGCGGCCGAGCCAGCAGGCCGAGCACCAGGCCCAGGACACAGGCGCCTCCGACGCCGGCCAGCACCATGGGCCGGGCGAAAGGCGACTTGGCGGGCGGGCTGGCGAGCGTGGCGCTCGGCGGCGGGGTTTCGTCGGTCATGTCGCGTTTCCTTGGTCCCTCAGCCTCGAGAATCCCCGAGACGGCCATATCGTTGCGGCGAGCGCCTGAACCGTGACTGAACCGCCATTGCGAAGCTCGCTCGCCAGACGCTATGTCGGCCGTCCGCAAAGGAGGCGTCCATGACCGCCATCGGCCCCACCCTGGAAACCCAGCGCCTGATCCTGCGGCCGCCCAGCGCCGCGGACTTCGAGCCCTGGTGCGCCTTCATGGCCGACGAGGAGGCCAGTCGGCACATCGGCGGCCTGCAGACCCCATCGGTGG
>JAYVDG010000658.1:0-3035 GCA_043749525.1 Phenylobacterium sp. | reverse complement strand
GGAAATCGGCGGCCTTCAGGGAGGCGCCGCCCACCAGGGCGCCGCCCACCTCGTCGGCATGGAGGATCTCGGCGGCGTTGGAGGGTTTCACCGAGCCGCCGTAGAGGATCGCGACCATGGCGCCGTGGGCGCCGAAGATTTCGTTCAGGGTGACACGGATGGCGCGGTGCACCTCGACGATCTCCTCGGTGGAGGGGGTCAGGCCGGTGCCGATGGCCCAGACCGGCTCATAGGCCACCGAGAAGGCCTTGCCGGCCAGCTCGGCGGGCAGAGAGCCCCTTACCTGCCCCGTGACGATCTCCAGGGCCTTGCCGGCCTTGCGCTCGTCCAGGGTCTCGCCGACGCAGACGATGGGTTCCAGCCCGGCGCGCAAGGCGGCCTGAGTCTTGGCGGCCACCAGAGCGTCGGTCTCGCCGTAGCCGGCGCGGCGTTCGGAGTGGCCCAGGATCACAAGTTCCGCGCCGGCGTCGGCCAGCTGCTCGGCGGCGACGTCGCCGGTATAGGCGCCCGAGACCTCGGCGCGGCAGTCCTGGCCGCCGACCTGAACATTAGTGGCCTTCAGGGCGTCGGACATGCGCGAGACCAGGGTCGCCGAGGGACAGATCGCCACGCGGGCCTTGCTTGATCCCAGCCCAGCGGCGGTGGCCAGCGCCTCGCCCAGGGACGCGGAATCCCCGTTCATCTTCCAGTTTCCGGCGATCAGGGGGGTGGGGGCGGTCATCAAGGCCTCGCTTTTGTCGTGTTCCTTTGGCGACTAAGGCGCCTTGTGATTTCTGTCACGCGCTTGCGGGGGCCAAGCGGCCTCCACTATACCGCCCGTTCCGATGCTCGCCCCGCGGGGCCAGGAAGACCGTCCATATGCTTGCCGCCGTCCGCACCTTCGCCAAATCCTGGGTCGCCGCCGTCCTGATCGGCCTGCTGATCGTCAGCTTCGCCGTCTTCGGCATCCATGACGTCTTCAAGGGCGGGGTGTCCAACGCCGTCGTCACAGCAGGGTCGCGCAAGGTCACCGAGCCCGACTTCAAGCGGGAGTTCGACAACTTCCGCAAGGGCGCCGAGCAACAGGTGGGCCAGCCCATCACCAACGAGATGGCCGCCGCCAACGGCCTGGACACTCGGGTGCTGAACGAGGTCGCCACTCGCGAGGCGTTCGGCGAGATGCTTTCGAAGATCGGCATCAAACCGTCCGACACCCTTATCACCCGCGAATTGCAGAAGATTCCGGCCTTCTTCGACCAGGTCTCCGGACGTTTCGACAAGGCCCTCTACGCCTCGCGTCTCAATGAAAACGGTCTGACTCCGGCCTCGTTCGAGAAGATCATGCGTGACCAGGTCGCCGAGAGCCATCTGGCCTCGGCCATGGCCAATGGCCTGCGGGTGCCGCGCGCTTATACAGCGCTGGGCGCGATCTACGGGCTGGAGAGCCGCGATGTCGGCTACTTCACGATCGATCCGCGCACCGTCACACCGCCGGCCCTGCCCACCGACGCCCAGCTGCTGCAGCTGATGAAAGAAAACGCCGCGGCCCTGACTCGGCCCGAGTTCCGCGTCCTCAGCGTGGTGCACTTCAGCCCCACCATGATCAGCGCCAACCTGCCCATCGACCCAGCCGAGCTGCAGAAGCGCTACGAATTCCGCAAGGACACGCTCTCCAAGCCCGAGACGCGCAGCCTGGTGCAGATCCCGGTGAAGGACGCCGCCGGTGCCCAGGCCGTGGCCGCCCGCCTGGCCAAGGGCGAGGCCCCCGCCGCCATCGCCAAGTCCCTGGGCGTTGACGCCATCAGCTATGCCGACAAGCCCCGCACCGCGATCGCCGACCCCAAGGTGGGTCAGGCCGCCTTCACCCTGCCCGCCGGCCAGATCGCGCCGGTGAAGGGTGACCTGGGCTTCGCGGTGATCCGGGTCAGCAAGATCACCCCTGGCCAATCGGTGACCCTGGAGCAGATCCGGCCCCAGCTCGAAGCCGAGCTGCGCAAGGACGCCGCGGCCGAGAAGGTCTACGAGATGAGCCAGGCCTATGACGACGCCCACGGCGGCGGCGCCAACCTGCTGGAATCGGCCAAAAAGGCCAATGTGCCGGTCTTCCCCATCGGCCCCGTGTCCGAACAGGGCGCGGGTCCCCAGGGCCAGCCGGTGTCCGGCCTCAATCCCAAGCTCCTGAAGACCGCCTTCAGCCTGCCCCAGGGCGGCGAGAGCGAGGTCGAGGAAGCCGGTAACGGCGAGTACTACGCCGTCCGCGTCGAAAAGATCATCGCAAAGGCAATGCCGCCGCTGGCCGAGGTAAAGCCGCAGCTGGTCCGCGTCTGGATGATGCGTGAAATGGTCAAACGCCTGCAGGCCAAGGCCGATGAACTGGCCGCTCGCGTGAAGAAGGGCGAGAGCCTGGAAGCCGTGGCCGCCAGCGTTGGCGGGCGTGTGGGCCACGCCACCGGCATCGACCGCCAGAACGCCGGCCAGAACAAGGTCCTGTCCCGCGACGCCCTGATCAAGGCATTTGGGGTCAAGACCGGCGAGGTCTATACCGCCGAGGCCACCAGCTTCGGCCTGATCGTCGCCAAGCTGGAGGCGGTCCGTGCGCCGTCCGGCCCGACGCTCGCCCGCATCACCGAGGAGAGCCGCCCGCAGATGACCGAGGCGACCTTCCGCGAAATCCAGGCCGACGCCCAGAAGGCCGCCGCCACCCTGGTGAAGGTGAAGACCTATCCCAACAACGCCCGGGCCGCCTTGGGCCTGGAACCTCTCGATCCCAAGAAGGACGCCAAGGCGTCCAATACGGAGAAGGCGAAGTGACGATCGAACCTGCGTTTGCGGACTTTGAGCAGAAGTATGCCCAAGGCGCGCCGCAGGTCGTCTGGACCCGCCTGATCGACGACCTCGAGACCCCGGTCTCGGCCTATCTGAAGATCGCCCACGGCCGGCCCTACGCCTTCCTGTTCGAGAGCGTCGAGGGTGGGGCCTGGAGGGGCCGCTACTCCGTCATCGCCATGAAGCCGGACCTGGTCTGGAAATGCCGGGGCGATGTGGCCGAGATCGCG
>JAYVDG010000657.1:0-3038 GCA_043749525.1 Phenylobacterium sp. | reverse complement strand
GCCTATTACGCGCTCGCCCTGCGCAACTCTACCACCACCACCCTATCGGCGGCCGAGATCCACCAGATCGGGCTGGATCAGGCCAAGGAACTGTCGGCGCGGGCTGACACGATCCTGAAGGCCCAGGGCTACACCAAGGGCAGTGTCGGGGCGCGGATCCAGGGTCTCTTCAAGGAAAAGAAGCACCACTATCCCAACACTGATCCGGGCAAGGAGAAGCTGATCGCCGACCTGAACCTGCAGGTCCAGGCGATGTCCAAGCGGCTGCCGGAGTATTTCGGCTCCCTGCCCAAGGCGCCGCTGGACATCAAGCGGGTGCCCAAATTCATCGAGGCGGGCGCGCCAGGCGGCTACTACAACCAAGCCACCCTGGATGGCTCGCGGCCGGGAATCTACTGGATCAACCTGCGCGACACCGCGGAATATCCCACCTGGACCCTCCCGACCCTCACCTATCACGAGGGGATTCCGGGCCACCACCTCCAGCTCACCCTGCAGCAGGAGGCCGACCTGCCGATGATCCGTCGCGCCACCTTCCTGTCGGCTTATGGCGAGGGCTGGGCGCTCTATGCCGAGAAACTGGCGCAGGAGATGGGGGTCTATGAGAACGATCCGCTGGGCGAGATCGGCTACATCCAGTCGTCGCTGTTCCGGTCGGGCCGGCTGGTGGTGGACACCGGCATGCACGCCATGGGCTGGAGCCGCGAGAAGGCCATCGCCACCATGATGGAGATCGACGGCGAGCCGGAGAGCTCTGCGATCACCGAGATCGAGCGTTATTGCGTCTGGCCGGGCCAGGCCTGCAGCTACATGGTGGGCAAGCTCACCTGGCTGCGGCTGCGGGAGAAGGCGCGCGGGGCCTTTGGGCCGCGGTTCGACATCCGCAAGTTCCACGACGCCGGCCTGCTGTCCGGCGCCATGCCGCTGACGGTGCTGGAAGCCGTGATCGATAACTACATCGCCGCCAACAAGGCCTAGGGGCTCCCATGACCATTCTCGACCGACGTAGCTTCCTCGCCACCACCGCCGGCGCAGCCCTGATGACGGCGGCGCCGGCCCTCGCCCAAGGCAGCGAGGACGCCAAGCTCAAGACTCTGTTGGACAAGATCTTCGAGGACCAGGTGGACGACAGTCCTGAGCGGGCCACGTCGCTGGGCCTCGACAAGGGCGCGCGGGTGGCGCTGAAGGGGCAGCTCGACGAGCGGTCGGCGGCGGCGCGGGACGCGCGGCTGGCCAAGGTGAAGGCCCGGGTGACGGCGCTGAACGCCATCGAACGCAAGGCGCTGTCGGACGCGTCCAAGGTCGACCTCGACGTGGTGCTCTACCAGAACAGCCACGCCCTCTCGAACGGCGAGAGATACAAGTTCGGCGCGGTGGGCGGCCGGTTCTCGCCCTATGTGATCAGCCAGCAGAACGGGGCTTATCAGGACATCCCCGACTTCCTGGACAACCAGCACCGGGTGGCGATCGCCGACGACGCGAACGCCTGGATTTCCCGCCTGCACGCCTTCGGAAAGGTGCTGGACCAGGACCTGGCGCGCATGAAGGCCGACGTGGCCGCCGGCGTCGTGCCGCCCGACTTCGTCTGCGACCTGACGCTGGCCCAGCTCAAGGCCCTGCGCGACCAGCCACCGGAGAAGACGGTGCTGGTGACCTCGCTGGTCGCCAAGGCCAAGGCCGCGGGGCTCGCCGCCGACTACGGCACGCCGGCCGCCAAGATCGTGGCCGAGGAGATCTTCCCGGCCCTCGACCGCCAGATCGCGGCGGTCGCGGCCAACCGCGCCATCGCCACCTCGGAGGCGGGTATCGGGCGGCTGAAGAACGCGGCCGCCTACTATGCCGACGCCTGCGAGGCCTCCACCACCACCACCATGACGCCGCAGGAGATCCACCAGCTGGGTCTCGACCAGGTGGCCGACATCACCGGCCGGCTCGACACCATCCTGAAGAGCCAGGGCATGACCAAGGGCACGGTGGCCGAGCGGCTGAACGCACTGAACAACGACCCGTCCCAGGTCTACGCCAACACTGACGAGGGCCGCGCCGAACTGATCGCGGCGCTGAACGTCCAGATCGTCGAGGTCTACAAGAAGCTGCCCCTCGCCTTCGACACCCTGCCCAAGGCCAAGGTGGAGGTGAAGCGCGTGCCGGCCTTCATCCAGGACGGGGCGTCCAACGGCTACTACCAGAGCGCGGCGCTCGACGGCTCACGCCCGGCGGCCTTCTTCATCAACCTGAAGGACACCCACGAATGGCCGAAATACAACCTGCCGACCCTCGTCTATCACGAGACCGTTCCGGGCCATCACCTGCAGATCGCCCTGGCCCAGGAGAGCACCCGCATCCCCATCATCCGGCGGACCGGCGGCGGCTTCTCGGCCTTCACCGAGGGCTGGGCGCTCTATGCCGAGCAGCTGGCCAGCGAGACCGGCTCCTATGATGGCGACCCGCTGGGCCAGGCGGGCTTCCTGCAATCCCTGCTGTTCCGCGCCTCACGGCTGGTGATCGATACCGGCCTGCACGCCAAGGGCTGGAGCCGCGAAAAGGCCACCGACTACATGGTCGCCGTCACCGGCTATCCCAAGAGCCGCGCCCAGCGGGAGGTGGAACGCTACTGCGTCGCGCCGGGCCAGGCCTGCAGCTACAAGGTCGGCCACACCCGTTGGATGAAGATCCGCGATGGCGCCAAGGCGAAGCTGGGCGGCAAATTCAACCTGAAGGCCTATCACGACGCGGCCCTGCTTTCGGGCGCCATGCCTATGACCGTGCTGGAGCGGCATATGGCTGAGTGGTTGGCGACGCAGGCCTGATAAAAAGAACTATAATTCAAAAGCTTGAGCATTTTTCGAGCCGATATCCGCTTCGTACCTAGCGGAAAATGCTCTAGCCCCAGCTGTCGACTGAGCCGACGCGGCGGGCGGCGGGTTTGACGTTGGTGTTGGCCAGGCCCGCTGTGGTGGCGGCCACGTCCATAGGTGCGCCGTAGAGCCAGCCTTGCGCATAGTCGACCCCGGCGCGGCGCACGGCCTCCTCGGCCT
>JAYVDG010000656.1:0-8344 GCA_043749525.1 Phenylobacterium sp. | reverse complement strand
CTGCCCGCGCGGGCCTGAAGGCCGCCCGGCCGCCGGCCGAGATTCAGAACGCTTAGGCTCGCGCGGCGCATCGTGCGCGGCGGGGCGGGGCGTCTTGCCGCCATCGGGGCGCGGCCCCTTGAAGCGGTCGGGACGCCGCGAGTCGGCCTTGGGGCCTTCCTTCCGCTTCGGCGTGACGTCGGGCTTGGCGGCGTTGGGGCGCGGGCCCGAGCGCGGCGCGTCGGCGCGGGGGCCGCGATCCGGACGCGGCGCCTCGGACGACCGGGCGTCACGGCGGGGCGCTCTGGTCTCCGTAGGTTCGGGTCGCGCGGCCTGAGGGCGGGGCGCGTCGGCGCGGGGGCCTTTGAAACGATCGGGGCGCGGCGCGTCTGACCGAGGGGCGTCGGGGCGCGGCCGGGGCGCGGTGCGTTGGGCGGCGAGGCGGGCGTCAGAGCGCGGGGCGCGCGCGGGGATGGCGGCGGGACGGACCTGGGCGACGGGGCCGGCCGGCCTGGGCTTGGCCTTGCGCTTGGGGTGCGGGCTGGGCGTGATGGTGGGCTTGGCCCAACCGGCCTTGTAGACGGTCTTGGGCTTGCCCGGCATGCCGTCGTCGGGCCCGGTGTGATGGCCAGCGCCGGGCGCGGTGCGGCCCCGGCGCTGGACGTCGCCGCCAGCGTGGGTGGCGATGGGCTTGGAGAACTGGGCGCGGTCGCCGTTGGGCAGGTTTCCAGGCGCGATGTGGTCGGCGAACTGCTCGCGGATGACGCGCGGGCCCACCTCCTCGATCTCGCCGACCGCCAGGGTCCCCAGCGCCAGGGGGCCATAGGACATGCGGATCAGTCGGTTGACGGTGAGGCCGAGCGCCTCGAGCACGCGGCGGACTTCGCGGTTCTTGCCCTCTGCGAGCGTCACGGTGATCCAGACGTTGGCGCCCTGGACGCCCTCCTTGGCCTTGTCCAGATGGGCCTCGATGGCGCCATAGCTGACGCCCTCGACGGTGACGCCGTTCTTCAGGCTGTCGAGCTTTTCCTGAGTGACGCGACCCCGGGCGCGGGCGCGGTAGCGGCGGACGATGGCGCTGGCGGGCAGCTCCAGGGCCCGGGCCAGGCCGCCGTCATTGGTCAGCAGCAGCAGGCCCTCGGAATTGAGGTCGAGGCGGCCCACCGAGATCAGGCGCGGCAGGGCCTTGGGCAGGGCGTCGAAGACGGTGGGGCGTTCCTGGGTGTCCTTATGGGTGGTCACCAGGCCGACGGGCTTGTGGTAGCGGAACAGACGGGCGGGCTCTGCGGCCTGGACCAGGGCGCCGTCGACGGTGAGCACGTCGTCGGCCTCGACCTTGGTGGCGGGCGTGGTCACCTGCACCCCGTTGACGAAGACGCGGCCGGCCTCGATCAGGCGCTCCACCTCGCGGCGGGAGGCCACGCCGGCGCGCGCCATCGCCTTGGCTATGCGTTCGCCGCCTTGACCTTCGGGGGTCTCCTGGGTGTCTTGGGGATCGTGGATCATGATCTTCGCACCATGCGCATTGCGCTCGAAGCGGCGCAAGCCGCAGCCGACCGGGGCGAGACCCCGGTGGGCGCCGTGGTGGTCGATCCGGCCACCGGCGAGGTGATCGCCACGGGCGCCAACCAGCCCATCGGCAGCCACGATCCCACGGCGCATGCCGAGATCGTGGCGCTGCGGGCGGCGGCGCAAAAGCTCGGCAACTACCGGCTGACCGGCCTGACCCTGGTGGTGACGCTCGAGCCCTGCGCCATGTGCGCCGGGGCCATCAGCCATGCCCGGATCGGCCGGGTGGTGTTCGGGGCGCAGGACGCCAAGGGCGGGGCGGTGGTGCACGGCCCTCGCTTCTTCGAGCAGCCCACCTGCCACTGGCGGCCGGAGGTGGTGGGCGGGGTGCTGGCCGACGAGAGCTCGGCGATGCTGAAGGGCTTCTTCAAGGCGCGGCGAAAAGGGGGCGCCGCCTCGTCAGCCTCGGAATAGATCCAGGACGGCGGCGAGATCGGCGGGCGCGCCCTTTTCCAGCCTGAGCTTGCCCGAGGTGAGCGCGTCCTGCATCGCGGCGGGGGACACCATGGCGGCGACGAGGTCGGCCTTGGCGCCGGCCAGCACCACGGCGGCGTCCGGCCCGACGCCGGTGGCGGTTTCGGCGACACCCTGGCGGACGCGGATGGTCCAGTCGCCCTCGCCGACGATGCGCAGGGCCAGCGCGGTCTCAGCGTCGGCGGCCTTCTCGGCGTTGAGGCGGACGGGGAAGGTGGCGATGATGGCGCTGGCGGGCAAGCCCGCGGCCTGGGCTCCGCCCTGCCGCGGGCCGATGATCTGTTTCCAGCCTGGCGCCTTGCCCGACAGTTCGTCGGCCTGCTCGAGGTAGAAGTTGCGGCCGTTGGGGGAGACGCTGTCGAAGCCGAGCTGGCGCAGGGACTTGGCTTCGAGGGCGTCGGCCTCACCCTTCAGCGACGGATCGGCGCGGCGGACATAGGTGGCCAGTTCGGCCGACCACTTCCAGCGGCCCTCGGCGTAGGCGGCCTGCGCCTTAGCCAGCGCCGCGGCAGGCCCGCCGGCCAGGTCGGTGATCTCCTTGGCGCGGACATTCGGAACGTCCCTGGAAAGCTCGGCGGCGTCGCCGCTGAACCAGCCCATATAGCCAGCGAAGATCGAGCGCACCGACCACTCCACCGTGCCGTAGTGCTCGAAGAGGTAGGGATTGGCGGCCAGGCGGGCTGGCAGCTTCACCTTCTCCACGATCTCGTCGGGGGTGAGGCCCTGGTTCATCCAGCGGACCGTCTGGTCGTGGGTGAAGGAAATGGCGTCGCGATAGTCGGTCAGGGTCGCCGCGATCGCGTCGGCGCCGATGATGGGTCGGGTGTGCGACGGGACCAGGACCTGCGCGTGCAGAGCGCGCATGCGGTCCAGGGAGGCCACCCACTGGACAGGGTCGCGGTAGCTGGTGCCACGGATCGTGTAGAGGTTGGGGAAGGCCTTGTAGATGTTGTCGCCGGGGAACAGCACGTGGCGCTCCGGCATCCAGACGAAGAGCTGGTCCTCGGTCTCGCCGGGCGCATGCTCGAGGACGAACTGCTCGCCGCCCAGCGTGATCTTCAGCTCCTGGTCGAAGGTCAGGTTCGGAGGGATGAAGCCGCCCGACCCGCCGCCGCCGAAGGTGGACAGGAACGGGCCGATGCCGACGCTGACGAAGCCGTCCGGCGTGCCCTTGGGCAGGAAGACCCCGTACATGCGGGCCGCGCGCGCGGCGATGGAGGGGGCGGCGACCCCGTTCCACTTGGCGGCTTCGCGCAGCAGGGTCGCCTGGGCGATCACCTTGCCCCCCTTGACCAGCGGGAAGGCCGAGGCTCCGCTGATGTGGTCGTTGTGGTTGTGGGTGTAGATGATGGCCACCACCGGCTTGCCCGCCGCGTGGGGCGAAAACTCCGCCCAGACCTTCCGGGCCTCATCGAGGCTGTCGGTGGTGTCGATGATCACCACGCCCAATTTTCCGACCACCATGATCGAATTGGCGATGCCGTAGCCCACAGCGGAGAACACGCCGGGCGCGGGCTCATAGACCTTGGCCGGCGCGAATTCGGCGGTGTGCGCGGCCAGCGACGGGGCGATGCGGGCCGCCGGTTCGTCGGCTAGGGCGGCGGTGGCCATCAGGCCGAAGGCGGCGACGGTGAGTGCGCGGATCATGGTGTTTCCCCAACCTGACGGCTCTTTTCGCCAAGAACGCCCGTGCCCCGGTGGCGGTCAATGCTTGTCAGGTCGCGGCGGCGGTTCGATGATGCGGGATAATTAAATCATAGGGAGAACGATCATGGGACTTCTTGATGGGAAGGTGGCGATTGTCACGGGCGCAGGCGGCGGTCTGGGCGAGGCCTATGCCAAGCTGTTCGCCAAGGAGGGTGCCAGCGTCGTCGTGAACGACCTGGGCGGCAGCCGCGACGGCTCCGGGAACGGGACCAGCGCCGCGGCGCAGAAGGTGGTGGACGAGATCATCGCGGCCGGCGGCAAGGCCGTGGCCAACGGCGACGACGTCTCCACGATGGCCGGCGGCGAGAACATCGCCAAGACCGCGCTGGATAACTACGGCCAGATCGACATCCTGGTCTGCAACGCCGGGATCCTGCGCGACAAGACCTTCGCCAACACCACCGAGGCAGATTGGGACCTGGTGGTGAAGGTGCATCTGAAGGGCACCTACTGCTGCACCATGCCGGTGTGGAAGTGGATGAAGGACAACGGCAAGCCCGGCGCCATCGTCATGACCAGCTCCACCTCGGGCCTCTACGGCAATTTCGGCCAGTCCAACTACGGGGCGGCCAAGGCCGGCATCTACGGCTTCATGCGTGTGCTCTCCATCGAGGGACGCAAGTACGGCATCCGGGTCATGGGCCTGGCGCCGGGCGCCTTCACCCGCATGACCTCCGACCTGCCCGGCCGCCAGGGCAAGGAGCCGGACGCCATGAGCCTGCCGGAGAACATCGCGCCGGGCGTGCTCTACATGGTCTCCGACCTCGCCGCCGACCATAGCGGCAAGGTGCTCGGCGTCTCCTCGCGCGGCGTGCGCGAGATCAAGATGCTGCAGACCGACGGCTTCAACCCGGGCAAACCCTATACCGCCCAGGACGTCGCCGACCACGCCAAGGAGGTGTTCTTCCCGGCGGCCGAAGAGAAGACGGCGGCGAGCGCTTAGAACGAGCCGATCCGCCCTCCCCCTCGATGGGGGAGGGTTGGGTGGGGGTGTGCCTGCTGAGTTGGGCGAGGGTAGAGGTCGGCGACTGCGCCCACCTTGAACTTCCCGCGACGCTCTGCACTCACCCCCATCCCTGTCCTTCCCCCATCGAGGGAGAAGGGATTTCTATGAAAACCCCGCCAGCCGCGCGTCGAGCCCGTCTCGCACGGCCGGCCATTCGTCCTTCAGCACCGAGAAGATGCAGGTGTCGCGCACCCGGCCGGTCCAGGTGACGCGGTCCTGGCGTAGGATTCCCTCCAGCTTGCCGCCCAGCTTCAGCACGGCGGCGCGGGACCGGGCGTTGATGGCGTCGACGCGGAACACCACGCGGCGCGCGCCGTCGCCGAAGGCCTGGCCCATCATCAGCCGCTTGGCCGCCGGGTTCACCGCCCCACCGCGATAGTCGGGGTGGTAGTAGGTGCCGCCGATCTCCAGGGCCGCGTTGGGCAGGTCGTAGGACGAGTAGCAGGTCATGCCGACGCAGCGGCCGTCCACCACCACCGCCCAGTGGATCGAGACGCCCTTGGCTTTGTTGGCGTGCATCCGGGTCCACATCGGGTCGAAGTGCTCGCCGGCCATGGAATAGGGGTAGAGGTCGGTCCAGACCGACGGGTCGGCGTCGCAGGCCCCCCGCAGGTCTTCCTTGTGCGCCTCCGTGAAGGGCTCCAGCCGCACGAAGCGGTTTTCCATCACCCGGGTCGGATCGACTTTCATGAGCCCCTCGCAAACAGGACCGCAGCCTGGACGAGGTACATGGCTGCGATGCCGGTGAAAATCCAGCGCCGCCAGGACCGGAAGCCCTGGTCGGTAAGCTTGTCGAGAACCTTGGCGCCCAGGCTGATGCCGAGGACGGCCAGGGCGCAGGCGCAGACCAGCAGCCACGGCGGGGCGAACCCGCCCCCGCCCGCCACCAGGATCGCCCCGCCGTAGAACAGCACCTTGGACAGGTGACTGAACATCTGCAGGGCGGCCTTGGTGGAAAGCACCTGGTGGCGGGTCAGCACGCTGCGCACCAGGAAGATATCGGCCAGGGGACCGGAGACGCCGGAGGTCAGGGCCATGGCGGTGGACAGGATGCCCGCCAGCACCGCGTGGGGTGGCCGGGCGGCGTCCAGCGGAATGTACTTCTCCGGCAGCCAGACCACGATCGGCAGCAGGCCCAGCGCCAGGTACACGACGGCCGTGGTGGGGGTGTAGGAGATGAAGAGGAAGGCGCCCATCGTGGCCACCGCGCCGATGGCGTAGAAGCCCACCACCCGCCAGACGACATGCTTGAGATGCAGCACGATGCGCGAGGCGTTCGACGCCATCTGCACCAGGCCGTGGATCGCCAGCGCCGCCGGGACCGGCAGCAAGGCGGTGAGCAGACCCATCAGGATCAGCCCGCCCGCCATGCCGAAGACGCCCGAGAGAGTGGCGGTGGCCAGGACGCCCGCGAGGATCAGAGCGCCCAGCCAGGCGGTCATTGGCCGCTCAGGAACAGCTGGCCCGCCTGCACCAGGTACATGATCCCCACCGCCGTCACGATCAGCCGGGTGTAGCGCTTGAAGTTGATGTCGGTGAGCTTGTCGAGGATGCGCCCCCCCACCACCGTGCCCAGCATGGAGAGCGGGATGGCGATGACGAACAGCCAGATGGGCGGCATGGCGACGCCGTCATGGGTGCGCAACATCAACCCGCCGTAGACGATGATCTTGGCCAGGTGGGCGAACACCTGGGTGGCGGCCTTGGTGGCGACGATGACGTGGCGGGTCAGCGCGGTGCGGACGAAGAAGATGTCCAGCAGCGGCCCCGCGACCCCGGCCGTCAGGTTCACGCCGGTGACCATGATCCCCGACAGCAGGGCCTGGGGCGGCAGGGCGGCGTCCAGCTTGATCCAGTTCTGGGGCAGCCAGAGCAGGCCCGGCAGCAGGCCCATGAACAGGAAGAGGTAGGGCTTGGATGGCGCGAGCGCGATCAGCGAGATCGCGGTCCCGGCGATCAGCGAGCCCACCGCATAGAGCGCCACGATCCGCCAGGCGACGTGCTTGCGGTGCAGGATCGCTCGCCAGCCGTTGGCGACCAGCTGCAACAGGCCGTGGGTGACGAAGGCCGCCGAGACGGGAAGGACCAGGGCCAGTCCTCCCATCAGGACAAGGCCGCCAGCCATGCCAAACACGCCTGAGAGCGTGGCGGTCACGAACGCCAGAACAATGATGAAGAGGGCTGCGAGAGCGCTCATGGGGTCGTCCTCCGGTTGCGCCGGCTTCGTCGAGAGGGACACAGGCCCTCTCCGATCGCCGGACAGCTGCGCATCGTGCGCGGAATGTGCGGGTCCGCCCGCTCACCCTCCGGAGGAAGGCGCTGTGCTCGCTGACCTCCGCCGGTCGCGGCGAGGACGGAGCCTGGGGATCACGCACTGGCGGATCGACCCTGGCTCTTGGTGAGCGCGGGTTCTCTACACCCGAACAAGCGGAACCGTCGAGAGGATGGGATGTCGCAATTCCTCTCCCAGGCCGCAGGCCGGTTCGGGGGAGGTGGATCGCAGGCGAAGTCTGCGAGACGGAGGGGGTTGGGGCCGTGCAGGTGGCAGGGGCCGAGCCCCCTCCACCGCTTCGCGGTCCCCCTCCCCCGATGGGCGAGGAATTAGAGCGACGCGGCTTCGGCTTTCGCGGTCTCCGCCACGCGGTCGAGCGGTGGACGAAGCCGCTCGTCGGCGGCCAACAACTCGGCCAGTTCCCCCATCGCCGCCTCATCCGCGCGGCTGGAGATGTCGGCCAGCCGGTCGATCAGCGCGGTCTCCTTCATGCCCTCCTCGTCGGTGGCCAGGCCGTACCACCCCCAGGGGAGGAGCTCGATGTTCTGGAGGGCGGCGAGGTCCTGGAAGATGTCGCCATAGACCTCCACCAGGCCCCACATCTCCGTGCCCGAGACGCCGAAGCCCATGGGGTCGGCGCCCTGGCGGCAGGCGCGCCAGGCGTCGCCGCCCACCAGGAAGCGGTCGCGGGGCACGTCGAGGGGATCGAGGGTGAGGTTGAAGAGCTTGCGCTGCAGGTCGTCGACCTGGGAGTCAACCAGCACCCAGCGGGCCTGATCCTCGCGCCAGTACTCGCCGACCCAGTGGTCGAAGTGCTTGCCGGGCTCGAAGTAGTTGGCGAAGCCGCAGCGGACGCGGGCGGGAAAGCCTTTCCGGCGCATGACAGCGGCGAACAGGGTGGCGAAGTGGCGGCAGACGCCGACCACCCGGTGCTCCGGCGCGCGGGGCTCGGTGATGGGGCGGTCGTGGACCCGCATCGCCTGGCGCAGCATGGCGGCCACCCCGTGCAGCTGCTTCTCGTCGGAACGGCCGGGGGCCAGGGTGACGCCATAGGCGCCCGTCAGGCCCTCGTGGATCAGCAGGCCGTGGACGAAGGCGGCCACGGCGCCAACCTGCGCGGGCAGGGCGTCGATCTCTGTCTCGAACTCGCCCAGGCTGGTGAACACGCCAGGGGCGCGGTAGCCGTCGAGGAAAGCCTGCTGGGTCATGGCCCGAGCATAGCCCCTGCCCGATCCGTGGCCAGTTTTTCAGCCCAACCGTCAAAGCGCAGGCAGGTCGCCGAAAAGGGTCCCGCGCGCGCGCTGGCGGTTGGCGCAGGCGCCGCAGCCTCCTTAGGC
>JAYVDG010000655.1:0-3039 GCA_043749525.1 Phenylobacterium sp. | reverse complement strand
GCCTCGATGGCGGCGCGGACGAAGCTTTCCCAGTCGGCCGACTGGGCCCGCTGGGCCTTCAGAAGCGGGGTGAAGCGCCGAGCGCCCTCGTCGGAGAGGGCGACATAGACCTCCTCCTTGGAGCGGTAGTAGTTGTAGAAGGTGCCCGCCGCCAGGCCGGTGCGGCGGATGATGTCGCGCACCGTGCAAGCCTCATAGCCCAGCTCTCCAAACACTTCGCGGGCGGCGTCCAGGATGGCCTGACGGTTCTGGACCTTGGTCTGCTCGCGCTTGCCGACCGGGAGATAAGCGACCTGGGACATCTCTTCCTGATTCAAAACGTGACGGGTGTCATACTAGACACTCGCAAGGCTGATCGCCAACCGCTGCGCGTTGCGAGCGATCAGGACGGCTTGGTCGCGCCCCAGGTGAGGATGGCGGTGGCGCCGCCATTGGCCTCGGGCAGGGCCTGGACGCGCATCGTACGGTCGCCGTCCATGGCCGAGAACACCTTCGATCCGCCCTGGTCGAGATCCATGCCGGTCTTCAGGCCGGCGGCGGTGGCCTTGCCCTTGTAGAGCGCCACGACGGCGTCCGGCGCATCGGAGCTGGTGAAGCCAACGGCGCCGCCGATCTTGCCCGGGGCCGCTTCGCCCTGGGTGCAGAGGGTGATCTTGCCGCCCGGATAGAGCGCGGCGTAGTCGGGCAGGCCCGCACACGGGATCGGCGCAGCGGCGGCCGTCTTGGTCTCGGCGGCGGGCTTGGGACCGCAGGCGGTAAGGGCCAGCAGGGCGGCGGCGGCGATCAGCGGTTTCATGGGCTCTCTCCGTATGCCCCTAAGGATGTCAGCCGCCGGAGGCGCCCGCAACGGCCCCGACGCCCGGCGCGTCGCAGGCGGCGCGGCATTGGCCCCAGGTGGGGGCGCAGTCGTCGCTGCCGTCACCGGCCAGGCAGAAGTAATAGGACTGGGCGCAGGACAGCCGGCATTGCCCGGCCTCCCCCGCGACAGGGATGTCGGAGAGCGACCGCAGCGGGATGAAGCTCTGGGCCAGGGTCGCGGCGGCGGTGGCGGCCACCGTGCTCGCCGGGGCGGCGACGCCGGGGGTGTCGGCCGACTGCAGGCCGCGAAGGGCAGGCGCCGCGGGCCGCGGCGGCGTGATCACCTTCATCGGCGCTTTCTGCGCGCTGGCCGGACTGGCCAGGGCCAGGGTCAGGACGAGGAGGGCGAGGACGCGGCGCATGAGCCATCCTCGCCCACGGCCCTTAAGACCTGGTTAACCATAACTCGAGCGTGCGGCGTTAGACCGTCCGCGCGGCGCGGTCCTTGGCGTTGGTCGCCTGGATGGACTCCTTGGCCTGGGTCCACTGGTCGTCGGTCCAGGCGCGCAGGCCCGAGAAGTTGCCCCCCGAGGCCTGCCAGGCGGCGCCGTCGATGGCGATGGTCTGGCCGTTCACATAGGCCGAGAGCGGGTGCAGCAGGTAGACCGCCAGATTGGCCAGTTCCCGCATCTCGCCGACCCGGCCCATGGGGTTGCCGGTGCGGCTGGCCTCGCCGTCGTTGCGTTGCTCGCCGGGATTGAGCCGGGCGCTCATCCCCTCGGTGGGGAAGGGGCCCGGCGCGATGTTGTTAAAGCGGATGCCGTAGGGCCCCCACTCGACGGCCAGGGACTGGCTCATGGTGGCCAGGCCCGCCTTGGACATGGCCGAGGGCACGGTGAAGGGGCCGCCGTTCCAGATCCAGGTGGTGAGGATGGAGACCACCGAGGCCTTCTTGCCCTCCTCGATCCAGCGCTTGCCGGCGTCGAGGGTCACGAAGAACGAGCCCCGGAAGACGATGTTGGCGATGGCGTCGAAGCCGCGGGGCGACAGGTCCTGGGTGCGGCTGATGAAATTTCCTGCAGCGTTGTTGACCAGGCCGGTCAGCGCCCCGCCGTCCGACCAGATGGTGTCCATCATCTCGGTGATGGCCTCGGGCACGCGGATGTCGCAGGCGATGCCCACCACCTTGCCGCCGTGGGCGTCCATCAGGTCCTTGGCCGTGGCCTCCACGATCCCGCCGCGCCGGCCGCAGATATAGACCTCGGCGCCCAGGATCAGGCAGGCCTCGGCCATCACCTTGCCCAGGCCGGTGCCGCCGCCGGTGATCAGGATCCGCTCGCCCTTCATCAGGCCGGGACGGAACATCAGGTCGTCTTGGGTCAGTTCGGCCATGGCGGCGCTCCTCCTTGTTGTTGGGAGAAGTGCGCGCCGCTGACGCCGGGTCGGTCAAACGAAAAGGGGGACCGCCTTGTAGCGGTCCCCCTTCGACGTCCCCGTGGAAGTCAGAAGCTCTTAGAACTCTTCCCAGCTGTCGTCCTCAGCCTGAGGCTGATGAGCAAGCGCGGTGTTTCCGCGGCTGGCCGGAGCATAGTGTTGGGTGACCTGCGGCCGGTGAGCCGGCACGTGACGGGCGGGGGCCGCGCGGCTGGCCGCGCGGGCGGCTTGGGGCGCGCCGGAGACCCGGAAGCGGCCCACGAGGCGGGCCAGTTCCTCGGCCTCGTCGGCCAGCACTCGGCTGGCGGCGGTGGATTCCTCCACCATGGCCGCATTCTGCTGGGTCACCTGGTCCATCTGGTTGACGGCGGTGTTCACCTGGCCGAGGCCGAGCGCTTCTTCCTTGGCCGAGGCGGCGATTTCGCCGACCACGTTGGAGATCTCGCCGACCTGACGAACGATGCGTTCCAGGGCCTTGCCGGTCTCGTCAACCAGGCCCACGCCCTCGGCGACCTGTTGGGTCGAGGCCGAGATGAGCGCCTTGATCTCCTTGGCGGCCTCGGCGGAGCGCTGGGCGAGGGCCCGCACTTCGGAGGCGACGACGGCGAAGCCCTTGCCGGACTCCCCGGCGCGGGCGGCTTCGACGCCGGCGTTCAGGGCTAGCAGGTTGGTCTGGAAGGCGATTTCGTCGACCACGCCGATGATCTGGCTGATCTTGTTGGAGCCTTCCTGGATCTTGTTCATAGCCACCACGGCCTTGCGGACGATCTCGCCCGACTGTTCGGCGTCGGTCTTGGCCGAGGCGGT
>JAYVDG010000654.1:0-8351 GCA_043749525.1 Phenylobacterium sp. | reverse complement strand
ACCGGGCGTCGCCGACAGGCGCGAGGGCACATTGGGCATGTGGACCGGGCCGAGTTCGGGATGTTCCAGGGTGACGCGCGCCTCGCCGGCCGCCACGGCGTCGCCGGCGAACCAGGGCTCGCGTGGGCCGACCGGGGCGCAAGGGACTCCGTTGGCCTGCAACAGCTCCAGCCATTCGGCGCGGGGCCGGGTCTTGAACACCGCCTTGAGTGCCTCGCGGGCCAGCAGTGGGTCCGAGGCGAAGGTCTCCCAGTGGTCGCCCAATCCCAGGGCCTGGATGGCGCGGTGGTAGAAGGCCACGAACAGGGTCGCCAGGAAGAACCACTGCCCATCGCCGCACTCATAGAGCCGGTAGCTGGGCGAGGCCCCAAGAGGCGCGCCCCGGGGCAGGGGCGGATCGGCCAGCACGCGCACGGGACCGGTGACCTCGGACACCCCGTGCAGGCCGCTGACGGTCACCGCCTGACCCTTGCCGCTGCGGTGGCGTTCCAGCAGGGCGGCGCTGATCGCCGCGGCCCCCATCACCGCCTGGCCATAGTGGCAGAGCGGCAGGATCAGGTGGATCGGCTGGTCGGAATAGCTGCCCTGCCGGAAGGCGACGCCGCTGAGCGCCGTCAGCAGACTGTGGTGCGAGGGAAGCTGGCTCCAGGACCCCGTGGTCCCATAGGGCGGCATCCAGGTGTGGATCAGGTGCGGATGGGCCTCGGTGAGCGTCAGCGCGTCCAGGCCCAGGGCCTCGAGCTTGCCCGGCGCATGGTCGAAGATCACCACGTCGGCGCGGGCGATCAGCTCACGGGCCTTGGCGATCCCGGTCTCGCTGGCCAGGTCCAGGGTCAGCAGGCGCTTGTTGCGGTTCCAGGTCAGGTAGCCGGGGTGGTCCTTCATCCGGTCGCCCTGCGGCGGCTCGACCTTGATGATGTCGGCCTCGAAGTCCCCCAGCAGCATAGCGGCCATTGGCCCGGCCAGGCCTTGGGTGAAGTCGACGATGCGGACGCCGGCGAATGCGGACATGTGACGCCCTCCCTGGTGCGGGGCACGTCGTGGCGCGCGCCCTCGCAGGGCTCGCGAGGCGGCGAGCCGGGAGACATCAAACCATAGCTGCGCCTCGAAACAAGTCCGAGCGGTCGGGAAGTTAGATCCGCAGGACCGTTGTCTCGACGACGGGACGGCGGCCCCAGACCCGCTGGCTGGCTTTCTTCACCGCCCGCGAAATGGCCTTCTCGATGGCCTCGTCGTCGTCACGCTCGTCGCCCTTCAGACGGTCCATGGCGCGCTCGGCCTCGTCGGCCAGATCGTCCATCATGTCTTCCATCGGATAGTCAGTCTCGGCGGGCAGGCCCAGCGCCCGCACCTGCGGGCCCGAGACGATCTTGCCACGCGGATCCAGCGCCACGGAGACGGCCAGCATGCCGTTGAAAGCGGCGTGGCGGCGTTCGCGCAGGGCGTCCCCGTTCTCCGGCGTCAGCATGCCGCCGTCGACATAGATGCGGCCGGCCTGGACCTCGTCGATGATCTCGGCGCGGCCGGGAGCCAGACGGACCATGTCCCCGTTGCGGGGCGAGACGGTCTGCGGGACTTGCAGGTCCCTTGCGAAGGCGGCGTGTTCCAGCAGGTGGCGGCGTTCGCCATGGGTGGGCACGGCGATCTCGGGCCGGGCCCAGGCGTACATCTGGGCCAGCTCGTCGCGGCACGGGTGGCCGGAGACGTGGATGCCGGGATGGTCGCGCTCGGTGTAGAGGCGCACACCGCGATCGGCGAGACGGTTCTGCAGGGCGCGGATCGGCACCTCGTTCCCCGGAATGACGCGTGAGGAGAAGATGCAGGCGTCCCCCTGCCCCAGCTTCACGAAGGGGTGGGAGCCGTCGGCGATGCGGAAGAGGGCCGCGCGGGCCTCGCCCTGGCTGCCGGTGCAGAGATAGAGGATGCGGTCTTCGGCGAAGTCGCGCGCCTCATTGTCGGCGATGAAGGGTTTGAGGTCGGCCATCATGCCGACGGACTTGGCGGCGGCCGACATGCGGTGCATGGAGCGGCCCACTAGGCAGACCCGGCGGCCGGCGGCCTCGGCGGCGCGGATCACCGAATCCATGCGCGCCACGTTGGAGGCGAAGCAGGCCACGGCCACCTTGTGGTGCAGGCCCTTGATCAGGTCGCCCAGCGCGTCACGCACGTCGGCTTCCGAGCCGGCGGTGCCGTCCACGAAGACGTTGGTGCTATCGCAGACCATGGCCAGGACGCCTTCGTCCCCCAGGCGCTCCAGGGCCGCGGAGTCGGTCACCCCGCCCAGCACCGGATCGGGATCGATCTTCCAGTCGCCGGTGTGCAGGATGGTGCCGAGCGGCGTGCGGATCGCCAGGCCATTGGGCTCGGGGATAGAGTGGGTGAGCGTGATCAGGTCGATCTCGAAGGGCCCCAAGGTCACCTTGCCGCCCAGCGGCACCTCGGTGATCACCGCGTCGGCGGCCGCCGGGTTCTCCCGGAGCTTCTCGCGCAGCAGGAAGGCGGTGAAGGGGGTGGCGTAGAGCATCCCGCCCAGGCGCGGCCACAGGCGCGCGACCGCACCAATGTGGTCCTCGTGGGCGTGGGTCAGGACGATCCCGAGGATGTCCTTCTTGTGCGCCTCCAGAAAGGTCGGGTCGGGCAGGATGATCTCGACGCCCGGCGTGGTCTGGTCGCCGAAGGTGATGCCGAGGTCCACCACGATCCACTTGCGCGCATGGGGCGGGCCGTAGCCGTAGAGATTGAAGTTCATTCCGATCTCGTTCGAGCCGCCGAGCGGCAGGAAAACGAGTTCGTCGTCGGGTTTGGGTTTCACAGACTATGCCTTCGCCGGATTCCGGCGGTGAATTTCAAGCATCCCACGGATGGTGAGATCGGGATCGAAATGATCGATGGCGCTGGTGGCGCCGTGGAAGAGAGAAGCGACGCCGCCTGTGCCGATAACGGTCATTGGGCGGCCCCACTCGGATTTGATGCGGGCGATGAGGCCTTCGATGAGCCCAATATACCCCCAGAACACGCCGGCCTGCATGGCTTCCACCGTGTCCTTGCCGACAACGTGCTCGGGACGCTGGATCGCCACCCGCGGCAGCTTCGCCGCCGCGGTATGCAACGCCTCCATGGAGAGGTTGATCCCAGGTGCGATGGCGCAGCCCTCAAGACCGCCATCGGCGGCGACCACGTCGAAGGTTGTCGCTGTGCCGGAGTCGATGACGATCAGGTCGCCCGGATAGACGATATGCGCGCCAATTGCGTTCACAAGGCGGTCGGCGCCGGCCTCGGCGGGCTTGGTGATGCGCACGGGGATGCCCAGCTCGGCGTTCTCGCCGATCACCAGGGGCTCTACGTGGAAATAGCGGCGCGAGAGGTTGCGCAGGTTGAAGATCGACTGCGGCACCACGCTGGAGATGATGCAGGCGTCCAGCACCCCGAACTGCAGCCCGGCCATGTTCAGAAGTTGCGACAGCCAGACGGCGTATTCGTCGGCGGTGCGGCTGGAGTCGGTGGCCGCCCGCCACTGGGCGATCCAGCTTGAGCCGTCGTGGACGGCGAACAGCGTGTTGGTGTTGCCCTGTTCAATGGCGAGCAGCATCTTTAGGCCTCTCCGAAGAAGACATCGCCGGCGGTTATGCGCAGAACCGCGCCGTCGTCCAGACGCAGACGCAGGGCCCCGTCCAGGTCCAGCCCCTCGGCGACACCCCGATGGGTCTGGTTGGGCAGGCGCGCCTCGCAGGGTTGTCCCAGGCCGTGAGCGCGTTCGGTCCACCCCTTGGCGATGGGGGCGAAGCCCTCGCGCTCCCAAGCGGTGCGCCAGCGTTCGAAGGCCAGGGCCAGGACGTCCAGGGCCGCGCGCGGTGACGGCGGCGGGCCTTGCATGAATTCCGCGAAGGCGGCTGCGGGGCGCTCCACGTCCTGAGGCGCGTGAGCCAGGTTGATGCCGACGCCCACGGCCAGCCACAGGCGGCCGTCCGGCAACGGGCCGGACTCCACCAGGATGCCGACGGCCTTGCGGCCATGGATCAGCAGGTCGTTGGGCCACTTCACAGTGGCCGCGCTGGGACCCAGGCAGGTCTGCGCGAGATCGGCAGCGGCGAGCGCGGCGACGAAGGAGACCTGGGCCGCCTCCCCCGCCGGTTTGTCGGTGGAGAACAGCAGGGTGGCGGCGAGGTTGCCGACCTTAGTCTGCCAGGCGCGGCCCCGGCGGCCACGGCCGGCCGTCTGGGTGAGCGCCGTGATCCAGAGCGGTCCGGCCTCGCCGCCCTCGGCCCGGCGACGCGCCTCGGCATTGGTGGAATCGATCTCGTTGTAGGACTCGATCGGCGGGACCGTCACCTAGACCAGGCCGAACGCGGCCGCGGCGGCCTTGGCCAGCGGGTCGATGAAGACCAGGGCGCCGAGCACCAGCGGGAAGGAGAACAGGGCCGCGGCGATGGCGATGGTCTTGGCCTCGACGGGCGGCTTGTCGGCACCACCGATGCTGGGATCGAACCACATCACCTCGATCAGGCGCAGGTAGTAGAAAGCCGCCACCACGCTGCCGATCAGGCCGATCACGGCGGCGACGCCGAGGCCGGAATTGATGGCCGCCTTGAAGACGTAGAACTTCGCCCAGAAGCCGGAGAACGGCGGCAGACCCAGAGCCGAGAGCGAGAACGCGGTCATGGCCAGCGCGATGCCGGGACGTTCCTTCATCAGGCCAGCCATATCCTCAATGGTCTCCATCGGCTTGCCGGCCCGCGACAGGGCCGTCAGGCAGGCGAAGAAGCCCGTCACGTCAACCATGTAAAGGACCATGAAGACAAACATGGCCTGCACGCCCTCGGCGCTGCCGGAGGCGAGGCCCAGGACCGCGTAGCCGACATTGGCGATGGAGGAATAGGCCCACAGGCGCTTGAGGTTGTTCTGGGCGAGACCGGCGAAGGCGCCGACGCCGATCGACAGCAGGGCGATGATCACCAGCACCTGGCTCCACTGGGCTGAGGCGCCGTGGAAGCCTTCGCTCAGCGCGCGGGCGAACAGCACCATGGCCGCCAGCTTGGGCGCGCCGGCGAAGAAGGCCACGACCGGGGTCGGGGCGCCTTCATAGACGTCCGGGGTCCACATGTGGAACGGGGCGGCGGAGACCTTGAAGGCCAGGCCGCAGATCAGGAAGACCAGGCCGAACAGCACGCCGGTATGGGCGCCCGCATGGACCGCCACGGCGATGTCGTCGAACTTGGTGGAGCCGGCGAAGCCGTAGATCAGCGAGGCGCCGTAGAGCAGCAGACCCGAGGACAGCGCGCCGAGCACGAAGTACTTCAGGCCGGCTTCCGAGGCCTTGGCGTCGTCGCGGTGCATGGCGGCCAGGACGTAGAGGGCGAGCGATTGCAGCTCGACACCGATATAGAGCGCGATCAGGTCGCCGGCCGAGACCATCATGGCCATGCCCAACGCGGCCAGCAGGATCAGCACCGGGAACTCGAAGTTGCGGATATTGCGCTGGGCGAACCACTTCTGGCCCAGGGGGATGGCGATGGCGCTGGCGATGAAGATCGCCACCTGGCTGAAGGCCGAGGCGTCGTCGGCCACCAGCCCGCCGGCGAACCCGCGGCCCTGCGTCCCGAAGGCGGCCTCATAGGCGGAGAGCGCCAGGGCGGCGATCGAGCCCAGGGTCATCACGGTGGTGGCGCGCGGCGCGAAGGCTCCGACCACCAGCAGCACCAGGGCTGAGGCGGCCAGGACCAGCTCGGGTCCGGCAAGGGCGATATCGGCGGAGAAGGTCATACGAAGGCCCCTAGGCGCCGATGGCCGCGCGGTAGAGCGCGACGAGGTTGTCGACGGACGACTGGGTCACGTCGAAGACGGCGGCCGGATAGATACCGAGATAGAGGGTCGAGGCGATCAGCGGCGTGAAGATCGCCACCTCGCGCCAGTCCAGGTCGCCGATCTCGGCCAGGGCCGGATTGGTCAGCTCGCCGAAGATCACGCGGCGATAGAGGCTGAGCGCATAGATCGCCGAGAAGATGACACCGGTGGCGGCGAAGATGGCCGTCCAGGTGGAGACGCCATAGGCCCCGGTCATGGTCAGGATCTCGCCGACGAAACCCGAGGTGCCCGGCAGACCGACATTGCCCATGGTGAAGAGCATGAAGACCGCCGCGTACCAGGGCATGCGGTTCACCAGCCCGCCGTAGAAGGCGATCTCGCGGGTGTGCATGCGGTCATAGACCACGCCGACGCAGAGGAAGAGCGCCCCGGAGATGACCCCGTGGCTCAGCATCTGGAAGATCGCGCCCTGCACGCCGATGGCGTTGCCGGAGAAGATGCCCATGGTCACGAAGCCCATGTGGGCCACCGACGAATAGGCGATCAGCTTCTTGATGTCGGTCTGACGGAAGGCCACCAGCGAGGTGTAGATGATGGCGATGACGCTCAGCGCGAACACCAGCGGCGTGAAGTACTCCGAGGCCTGCGGGAACATCGGCAGGCTGAAGCGCAGGAAGCCGTAGCCCCCCATCTTCAGCAGGATGCCGGCCAGGATGACCGAGCCCGCCGTGGGCGCCTCGACGTGGGCGTCGGGCAGCCAGGTGTGGACCGGCCACATGGGCATCTTCACCGCGAAGGACGCGAAGAAGGCCAGCCACAGCCAGGTCTGCAGGTGAGGGTCGAACTTGTAGACCATCAGTTCGGGGATCGAGGAGGTATGGGCGATCCCGATCATGCCGAGGATGGCCGCCAGCATGAGGACGGACCCCAGCAGAGTGTAGAGGAAGAACTTGAAGGCCGCGTAGACGCGGCGCTTCCCGCCCCAGATGCCGATGATCAGGAACATCGGGACCAGGCCGAATTCGAAGAAGGCGTAGAACAGCACCAGGTCCAGGGCGCAGAACACGCCGATCACCAGAGTCTCCAGGACCAGGAAGGCGATCATGTATTCCAGCACGCGGGTCTCGATCGACTTCCACGAGGCCGCGATACAGATCGGCATCAGGAAGGCGGTGAGCAGGACGAACAGGATCGAAATCCCGTCCACGCCCATGCGGTAGTGGATGCCCGCGAACCAGTTGGCGTCTTCCAGGAACTGGAAGCCCGGGTTGGCGATGTCGAATTCCGATACCATGAGGACCGACAGCGCCAGGGTCGCGAGCGTGGTCACCAGGGCGATCCACTTGGCGGCGCTGACGGTCTTGGTCGTCGGTCTTGGCGAAGAAGCGCAGGACCAGGATCGCCGCCACGCCGATCAGCGGGGCGAAGGTGGTCAGGGAAAGCAGGCCAGTCATGATCTCACTCCCCCTCAGGCCTGCCACTGGAAGACGGCGAAGGTCAGCAGACCCAGCACGCCCAACAGCATGACGAAGGCGTAGTGATAGACGTAGCCGCTCTGCAGCAGGCCCGCGCGGCGGCCGATGTCATAGGACACCGCCGAGACGCCGTCGGGCCCGAGGCCGTCGATGATCTTCTGGTCGCCGACCTTCCAGAACACGTCACCCAGGAACTTGATGGCGCGCACGATGGTCGCCTCATAGAGCTCGTCGAAGTACCACTTGTTGTAGAGGAAGCTCCACAGCGGACCCTTCTTGGCGGCGATCCGCGCGCCCATGCCCTCGTTGGCGATGTAGTAGTACCAGGCGGCCGCGAAGCCGATGGCCGACACCGTCAGCGGTGCCCACAGCAGCCAGGTCGGCGAGTGGTGGGCGTGTTCGAGCACTTGGTTGGCCGGGCCGTTGAAGATGGCGCCGCGCCAGAAGGCGTCGCGCTCCTCGCCGACGAAGACCTCAACGAAGGCGTAGCCGGCGGCCACGGCGCCGAAGGCCAGCAGCAGCAGCGGGACCAGCATCACCAGCGGGCTCTCGTGGGGGGCGTGGTCCCCATGGCCGTGAGCGTCGTGATGATCGTCCGGCAGCGGCTCGCTGTGGGTCTCGATCTGGGCGGGACTGGCATGGTCGTCGGCGGCGTGGCCGTCGGCGTGGGCATGATCGTCATGCGCCCACTTCGGCGTGCCGTGGAAGGTCATGAAGGCCAGGCGCCAGGAATAGAAGGCCGTCAGGCCCGCGGCGCTGAGGCTGACCAGGAAAGCGAAGAAGGCGACCGGGTTGTGCTGGCCGGCGGCGTAGGCGGCCTCGATGATGGTGTCCTTGGAATAGAAGCCCGCGAAGCCCAGCTCGACGCCGGGGATGCCGAAGCCGGTGATGGCGAGCGTCCCGATGGTCATGACCGCGTAGGTCACCGGCAGGTACTTCCACAGGCCGCCCATCTTCCGCATGTCCTGCTCGTGGTGCATGCCGTGGATCACCGAGCCCGCGCCCAGGAACAGCAGCGCCTTGAAGAAGGCGTGGGTGAACAGGTGGAACATGGCCGCCTGATAGGCGCCCACG
>JAYVDG010000653.1:0-8369 GCA_043749525.1 Phenylobacterium sp. | reverse complement strand
CGAAATGAAGTGCAAAGTCCTTGGGAAGCCATCATGAGCCTGACCATCCACGGCTTCTGCGAGCCGCTCTTCAGTCCCGTGGCTGACGCCTTCCGCGCGAACTTCGAGGCCGGACTGGAGATCGGCGCCTCGCTGGCCATGACCTACAAGGGCCGCCTGGTGGTGGACCTCTGGGCCGGCTGGCGCGACGCGGCGCGCACCATCCCATGGGCCGAGGACACCATTGTCCCCGTCGCCTCCACTGGAAAGGTGCCGGTGGCCCTATCGGCCCTGATGCTCGCCGACCGCGGCCTCCTGGACCTCTATGCCCCCGTCGCCGACTACTGGCCGGAGTTCGCGCAGGGTGGAAAGGGTGAGGTTCTGGTCCGCCACGCCCTGTCGCACCAGGCCGGGGTGCCGGGACTCGACCCCGCCGTCATCTCCTCGCAGCTAGCCGACTGGGACTACATCACCGGCCGCATCGCGGCGGAGCCGCACTGGTTCGAAGGCCGCCGTCGCCTAGCCTACCACGCCAACACCTACATCCACTTGGTGGGCGAGCTCGTCCGCCGCATCGACGGCCGCCGGCCGCCGGAGTTCGTCAAGGACGAGCTCACCGGCCCGCTCAAGGCAGACTTCCATCTGGGCATGACCGACAATGGCTTGCTGACCCGCTTCGCGGAGCCGGTCTTCAACCCGCCGCCGGCGCAAACGGATGGCGACCTCGCGACGCGCATCTGGGGCACAGTCGAGCCTGGAGACCGCTCTTTGGCGCGCCTGTCGCCGACCATGGCGGTCGCCAATGCCCGCGGCATCGCTCGCGTGATGTCCGTAGTCGCGGGCCGCGGCGCGGTCGAAGACCACCGATTTCTTGACGGCAAATGGATCGACATGGCCGGGCGCGGGGAGGTTTACGAACAATGCCCGTTGATGGGCTGGATGCGCGCAGGTCTGGGCTTTGGTCTGCATAGCGACCGTTACCCTCAGCCCGCGCCGAACTTGATGGGCTGGGGCGGTCGTGGCGGCTCCTGGGCCATCGCCGATCCTTCGTTCGGATTCAGCCTCGGCTACGCTCCCAACAACTTTGATCCGAATCTGCAGCCCATGGATCCGCGCCTGGTGACCATCAGCCGCGGCCTGCGCACCCTGGTGAGAGACCTGCCCGTTCCCGAGGCCCCGATACACCCATCCCCTGACCGGCTTGCCTAGCTCGGCTGGGACCCGTCATGCCGCCGTTCCGAAAAAAGCGCTGCTGTAGAAATCTTGGAGCACCCACCGCGATGGCGCAGACTGCGGTCCCATGAGCGACATCTTCATTTCCTACGCCCGCTCGACAGCGGCCCACGCGCAAAAGGTGGCTGAAGCCCTGCGCGCCGCGGGCTACAGCGTCTGGCGCGACGACGACCTGCCCGCCCATCGCGCCTATGGCGAGGTGATCGAGGAACAGCTTGGCCTGGCCAAGGCCGTGGTGGTGGTCTGGTCAGCCGAGGCCGTCAAATCCCAGTGGGTGCGCTCGGAGGCTGACCGGGCGCGCGGCGAGGCCAAGCTGGTGCAGCTGGCGGTGGACGACGTCCGCCTTCCCATGCCCTTCGACCAGATCCAGTGCGCCGACCTGTCGGGTTGGACCGGGGAGGCCGGGCACTCGGGATGGCTCAAGACAGTGGCCAGTATCGGCGCGCTCGCGGGATTACCGGCCAATGCCGAGACGGGCGGGCCCAACCCGGCCGCGCCCAATGCCATCGCCGCCGGCAACCTTCCACGCCGTCAGGGCGCCCTGGTCGGCCGCCAGACCGAGCTCAACCAGATCGGCACCCTGTTTGAGACGGCGGACCTCGTCACCGTCACCGGAACGGGCGGGGTCGGCAAGACCCGCATCGCCGTGGAGTTCGCCCACAGCCTCCTCGGCCGATATGCAGACGGAGTCTGGCTGGTGGAGCTCGCCCCTCTGTCGGACGAAGACCAGGTGGCCGGCGCCATTGCGCGCGCGCTCGGCGTCGACCTGCCGCCGGGTCGCGATACGGTGGACAGCCTCATCGACCGGCTACGGCCGCGCGACTGCCTGATCATTCTCGACAATTGCGAGCATGTTATCGACGCCGTCGCCGCCGTGGCCGAGGCGGTGCTGGAGCAGGCGCCGGGGGTGAGGCTGCTGGCGAGTTCGCAGGAACCTATCGGCGTCGAGGGCGAGCGCGTCTTCCGCCTGCGCTCCCTGGGGGAGGCCGATTCCGCGACCTTGTTCGTCCAGCGGGCCAGGGTCGCCGACGCGGAGTTCGAACTCGGCCCGCAAGACGAGGCGGCGATCGCCGCCATCTGCCAGCGCCTCGACGGTATCCCGCTGGCCCTCGAGATGGCGGCCGCCCGCGCTCCAGCCTTGGGCTGCGAGGGCGTGTTGCAGCGTCTCGACGACCGCTTCCGAATCCTGACGGGCGGCCGGCGCACGGCCCTTCCGCGGCAGCGCACCCTGCAGGCCACACTCGACTGGAGCCATGGCCTGCTCAGCTCGTCGGACGCTGCGGTGTTTCGGCGTCTGGGGGTCTTCACCGGCGGCTTCACCCTGGAAGCGGCCGCCAAGGTCGCCGGAGACCCGGCGCTGGACGAGCTGCAGGTGATCGACGCTGTAGCAAGCCTGGTGACCAAGAGCCTGATCGCCTCCGACCGTGAGGACGGTCGCACCCGCTACAGGCTGCTTGAAACCACGCGCATGTACGCCCTGGAGCAGCTGGCCGTGGCGGGCGAGACCCGGGCCATTCAGCAGCAGCATGCCGCCTATTTCGTCGAGTTCATCTCGGTCTGCCGGGCCCACTATTACAGCCTGTCCGATGACGACTTCCACGCCCGGTACGCCCCCGACATGGCCAACATCGAGCGCGCGATGGACTGGGCGTTCGGTCCCGACGGTGAGGCTGAGCTCGGCATCGCCCTGACCGCCCAGTCCTGGCCGGCCTGGGTTGCGCTCTCTATGGGCGCGCAATTCCCGGCTTGGGGAGAATTGGCGCGAACGAGGGTGGGACCCAAGACGCCTGGGCCAATGATAGTCTTGCTGGCGCGCTCTCTGCTGTCAGCCTATTGCGGGAGCCTTCCCAACCGGGCCATGACGTTCGCCGACGAGTGCCTGGGCGCGCTGCGCACTGAAGGCGACCCTATGATGCTCGGGGACGCCCTCAACTCCACCGCAACCGCTCTGCTGCTGCTCGGACGCGCGGACGAATCCAAGGCCTTGGTCGCTGAATTCACCGCGCTCGTCGCGCCGCTGCCGCCCACCCGGCTGACGCTCGCCTGCCAGGCCCGGACAGCCTATCTGCTCTGGCATGAGGATGCCCAATCCGCTGCGCTCCAACTGCGCTCAGCCGCAGAGCTAGCCGCCTCCATCGGCGCCAGCGGGTGGGCCAACCTCATGCTGGCGGACAGCTTCAGTGAGCTTGATGTCGACGATGTGGAGGCACGGATTATCGAGATCCGCGGCCTTTTGGAGCGTATCCGGCCGACGCACATGTTCAGATCCAATGCGACGAGATCGGCTACCAACCTACTAGCGTACCTACTTGCGTCACGTACCGCTCCTGGAGACCTTGAGGAGGCCTATGGCCTGGTACGCGGCATGGAAAAACTTACCGGCCGCGCGTTGGCGGGCGGTCATCTGGTCATCTTCTCCGTCATGGCGGTCTGCGATGGTCGGCCTGCCGACGCCGCGCGCCTGTTCGGCGTCTTGACGATAATGCTAGCGCAGTCGGGCGTTAATTTCGTTGGTTCTCAGCGTGGGCGGGAGCGGATTCTCAATATTCTCGCCGACCATCTCACGCCGGGGGAGATCGAGATGTACGCCGACGAGGGAGCGCGACTGACGCCTGACCAGGCCTACGTCCTGGCGATGAACCTCGCTTGAACCTAGTGGAGCCTACGCAAGGGGACGGCGTCGTGACCGACGAAGGTGCGAGAACGACCTTGGATGGGGCCCAGATTGCCTTCGCTGGCCACAACCGCCCCGCCGACCTGGGCGACAGGTCCCGCGCAGGTCGGGCGCTCGCCGCCGCGTTTGACCTGTTGGCGCAGGCCGGCGTGGTGCGCGCGCAGCTCCTGACTGGCATGGCCGAGGGCGCCGACACCCTGGCCGCCGCGGCCTGGAGCGCAGCCGGGCTCGGACGCATCCATGCCGTCTATCCCTACCTCGGCGCCAAGGCGCCTCCGCGCTCCAAAACCCCGATCGACGCCGCCACCTGGCTCGACGGCGCCGCGATGGAGGCCGCCGGCCGCAGCGCGCATCTGGCCCAGACCCACTGGCTGATCGGGGCGGCGGATATCCTGGTGGTCCTGTGGAATGGCAAGCGCACGCGAGGCGCCGGCGGAACAGCCGACGCCGTCCGACTGGCGCTGCAGGGCGGCCTTTCCGTGCTTTGGATCCAGCCGGACGCCACGGTCGGCGCGCGGCTGATCGCGCCGCCGGACGCCAGCCAGGGCTATGACTTCATGGAGCTGATCGAGCAGCTTGAGCGTGGCGACACCGCGCTTTCCCAACCGGCGACGGCCCAGACCTTGGCCGCTGTCCTTGCCGCACGCGGCCTGGGCCAGCCCGCCGACCTCCCGACCGCCCAACCTGGGGGCGCCCTGGACCGTCTGCTGCACGCCACCCTTTGGCGGGCCTATGCTTCGTTCCGGCGCGTCCTTGGGGGGCCGATCCGTGCGAGCCTCCCGACCTCGCGGACGCCGGACGATCTCGCCCAGCAGCCGGGTTTCGTGGCGCTCACCACCGCCTACCAGGTGGCGGACAGTCAGGCCAACCAGCTGGCCGCCGTACACCGATCACTTCAGCTCTTCCTGTTGTTCGCAGCCGTCGCCGCCACCGCCATTGGCTCGGCGCCCTCGGTCTGGCCGGAGATCAAGATCTACGCCGTGCTGGGCGAGCTGGCCTTAGCCCTGCTGGCCGTCGCTATCTGGTCAGGGGCGGCGCGCGCCAGCCGGCACGAGCGGTGGAGCGAGGCCCGACGCCTCGCCGAGCAGCTTCGGCTGGAGCGCGCCGCCTGGGCCTTGGGCCTGAGCTCGGTGGAGAGCCGTGACGCCCCTGGCCCCGCGGCCGGGACCGCGCGCACGCTTCGCCGCGCCGCGGGCTGCGCCGCCGGCGCCTTCGACGCTGATCGGGTCTCCCGATGGGGTGGCTGGGCGATCGATGAATTGGTCGGGTCCCAAGCCGCTTACCACCACCATCAAGGACACCGGAACGAGCGCATAGCTCACCGCGTCCACTTGGCCGAGAACGGCATCTTCGCCGCCTTTGTCTTCGTCCTGGCGGGTTTTGCGACCGCCTGGCTGCTCACGCCGATGGTCGAGCAGGAGCTGCCCCACTGGGTGGGCGGCGCCGTGATGATGCTTGGCGCGATTGTGCCGGCCATTGGCGCAGCGGGGCTGGCGCTGGAAGCGACGCTTGCCTTCCGGGAACAAGGGCAGCGCAGCCTATTCCTCGCTGGGCGATTGGAGACCATCTCGGCCTCCCTCCGTGACCCACCGCGCCTCGACGACCTGCAACGCGCGGCCCACGCCGCCATGCGCCTGCATAGCGCTCAAGAGGATCGCTGGAGCGAGGAAGCCACGCGACGGCGGCTGCTCAGGGGCGGCTAGGCAGAAGGCTGCGCATTAACGTCAGCGCGCCGTCCGCTATCGGCCACCCGACGACATCAAACGGTGCGCCTCAGCCCGGAAATCGTAGGTCAGCGTCGGATCGTCAGCGGCGTCCGGCCACTTGTCAGTGGCCATCCAGTAATCCAACAACCCCAGCTTCGCGCTCAGGCCGACGAAGCGGGGATCGTCGATCAAGGCCCCCTGGTCCAGCCGGAGGAACAGCATGCCGGGATTGTACGCGCCCGCCTGCAGGGCGCCCATCGGGTCGCGCATATGTTCGAAGCTCGACCGCTCCACAAGCCCATAGGCGGCGTCCCGCCGGCCATAGGCGAAGAGGAAGAAGAGGGTGTCCACCCTTGCAGAGCCATGCTGAGCAAGCTGCCGTTCCGCGGTTTTGATCAGCGCGTCAGGGGTGGAGTCGTCACCGGTCATGCACCATTCAACGAAGGCAATTCCGTTACGCACATGCGGTGAGGCGTCGAGCTTGTGTTGGCGGGCGCGCGCCACCAGGGAACCGGCGCGTTCTAGGTCGCCGGCGGCGGCCGCGACGTTCATCGCCGACACGATGACCGGAACCACCGTGGGCCATTTGTCGACCGCGTCATCCCAGAATGAGATGGCCGCGCGCGCGCCATGCAGCCCATAGATCAAGGTGCCCTGATAGGTCGCGGCGACCGCATCCAGGGGATCTCGCGCCACAGCCTCTGCGGCAAATGGCTCGGCCTCCCGAAAGCGGCCGACGACGGACAGGAAACGCGAATGCTGCGCCAGCGCCTGGGCGTCGGACGGGCAGGCCTGGAGGGCGCGCTCCAGCAGCATCTCGATCTGTTGGTAGGCTGCGTTGGGCTCCAGCACCGAGAGCGCGACCCAGGGCGTGGCAAGGCCGGGGTCCATGGCGATCGCGGCCTCCGCCTCGGAACGGGCTTGATGCGCCAGCGCGGCCGGCTTGTCCGCCGCCCCAGCCCGGGCGAGGTTCGCCAGGTCCAGGGCCAGTTGCCCTCTTGCCCGAGCGAAGTTCGGATCAATGTCGACGGCCTGTTGGAACAAGTCCGCGGAGGCGCGTACTCCCGCATAAGAACCTGCACCCGCTTGGTGGCGAATTTCCCGCCCTCGCCGGTAGGCCTCAAAGGCGGCCGGTTCGACCCGGCCCTCTGTCCTGGCTTGGAATGTCCGCTTCAGGGCTCCGGCCACGGCGGCGGCGATTTCGTCCTGCAGGGCGAAGATGTCGGAGAGGTCGCGGTCGAAACGGTCCGACCAGAGCGGCGTCTCAGACGCGCACTCCACCAGCTGGGCTGAGATGCGAACCCGCGATCCTCCCCGCCGCACGGAGCCGTCCAGCAGGTGGCTCGCCTTCAACTCGGCCACGATCCGTCGCACTGATTTGTCCGAACCCCGGAATTGGAAACTGGAGGTGCGGGCGATCACCTTGATGTCCGAACCGCGCGCCACCGTGTCGAGAATTTCCTCGGAGATCCCGTCGGAGAGGTAGCCCAACTCCGGATCAGCTGACAGGTTGTCGAAGGGCAGCACCGCCAAGAGCGGTTCCACGGCGCGCTGCAGCGCCGACGTCGAGGTTGTGGGCGGCGCCACGGCCCCCACCAGAGCCTTGAGGCTGTCGGTGACCTTGCGCCATCCGGGCGCGTCTGGGTCCCCGCGCCAGTCCCCGAGGTCGGCGCATTGGATCTGGTCGAAGGGCATCGGCAGGGTGGCGCCGTCGATGGTGAGCTGCACCAGCTTGCGCCCGTTGCGGGCGCGGTCCGCCTCAGATCGCACCCACTCCGATTTCACTGCCTCGGCTGACCAGATCACCACAACGGCCTTCGCGGCCGCCAGCCGCTCCTCGATCACCTCCGAATAGGACCGGTGCGCGGGCAACTCGTCATCCCGCCACACCCCATAGCCGAGCCCCCGCAAAGCTTCGGCCACCTGGTGCGCCTGGGCCGCGGTCGAGCGGGCATAGGATATGAAGATGTCGGTCATGGCGCTGTCACCGGGCTGCGCGCCTCGGCGAGGGCAAGGCCGTCCAGATAGATCATGCGGTGCTCGGGGCGGCGGAACAGGCTGTCTGTCAGGGTTTCGGCAGGCATGACAGACTGGCCCGTGTGAATCGCCAATGCTGCGCGCGCCTCGCCCGTTCGCCCCAGGTGGCCGAAGGCCGATGCCAGGACCAGGTGGCGTGAGAGCACCGGATGCGCGGTTTCCTGCAAGGTGCTGACAACCTCCTCGAAGCGTCCCTGTTGCAGCCGGGCGAACGCCACCCAGAACAGCGACGAGGCCCGCATGGTCGAGATCGGGTCCAGCCGAATCGCCGTTTCAAAGCGTTCGATCGCGACTTCGGAGTCGCCCTCGCGCAAGCGTATCAGACCGCCGATGAACCAGCTGAGCGCCAGGCCAGGGTTGAGGGCGAGGGCGCGTTCCGACAAGGCCGTCGCGCGCCCGAGGTCAGGATCGAGGACGCTTAGCGCATTGGCCACCATCGCCAGCGTTTCGGCAGATTGGGGCCCGATTTGCAGCGCCCGCTCGGCTGCCTCAAGTCCGCGCCTGCGGGTCCCCTCGATGTCTTCCGTCCAATGGTTGTCCAAGAGCAGGGTCAGAGCGTTGGCCAGATGGGCAAAGGCCGGCGCGTAGTCCGGGTCGAGAGTCACTGCCCGCTCAAAGAGGTCCACCGCCGCCAGAACCTCGGGCTTGCGGAAGGCCAGCACCAGCTGCCGGGCGCGCAGAGCGAGGTCGTAGCTGCCCATGTTCTCAGTGGGCCGGTTGGCGACGCGCGCCGTCTCCGC
>JAYVDG010000652.1:0-3049 GCA_043749525.1 Phenylobacterium sp. | reverse complement strand
GCGTCGGTGGCGGTGCGCACCAGGGCCAGCGTGTCCTTCGGGAAGCAGGAGCCGCCATAGCCCGGGCCGGCGTTGAGGAACTTGCCGCCGATCCGCTTGTCCAGGCCGATGCCCTTGGCCACCTGCTGCACGTCGGCGCCGAGCGCCTCGCAGAGGTCGGCGATCTCGTTGATGTAGGTGATCTTCAACGCCAGGAAGGCGTTGGCGGCGTACTTGATCAGCTCGCTGGTGCGGCGGCTGGTGAAGACGATGGGGGTCTCGTTCAGGTAGAGCGGGCGATAGAGCTCGGTCATCACCGGGCGGGCGCGCTCGTCCTCCAGGCCCACCACCACGCGGTCGGGACGCTTGAAGTCCTCGATGGCCGCGCCTTCGCGCAGGAATTCGGGATTGGAGACCACGGCGAACTGGGCGTCGGGGCGCTTGGCCTTGATGATCCGCTCGATCTCGTCGCCGGTTCCCACCGGTACGGTGGACTTGGTGACGATCACGGTGAAGCCGTCCAAGAGCCCGGCGATCTCCTCGGCGGCGGCGTAGACGTAGGAGAGGTCGGCATGGCCGTCGCCGCGCCGCGAGGGCGTGCCCACGGCGATGAACACCGCGTCGGCCTTCTTGACCGCCTCGGCGGCCTGCGTGTCGAAGGACAGGCGGCCAGCCTTGACGTTCTGGGCCACCAGCAGGTCCAGGCCGGGCTCGTAGATCGGGATCCCGCCGGACTTCAGGCGTTCGATCTTGCCCGCATCCTTGTCGATGCAGATCACGTCATGACCGAAATCGGCGAAGCAGGCGCCGCTCACCAGGCCCACATAGCCCGTGCCAATCATCGTAACGTGCATCATCTACCCCCGAGTCATCGACCTTGCGTCAGGCCGGTACAGCTTTTTGCAGCGCAGCAAAAGTGGGGCCGCGCGATCAGACTTCCTGGTTGTAGCCGCCGACCTCGGGCCGTTTGGCCAGACGCGGCTTCACCTCTTCGCGGAACAGGGCGCGCATGTCGGCGTCGGACTGGGTGCTCTCCACCACGACGACGATCTCCGGCTTGTTGGAAGACGCGCGCACCAGGACCCAGGAGCCGTCCTCCAGCGCCACGCGGACGCCGTTGACGGTGATGACCTCGACGATCTTTCGGCCCAGGATCGTGCCGCCGGCCTTGGCCAGGGCCTCGTACTCGGCGACGACATCGTCCACCACGCCGTACTTCACCTCGTCGCCGCAGTGGGGCGACATGGTCAGCGAGGTGTAGGCGATGGGCAGGGCGTCCTTCAGCTCCGAAAGCTTCTTGTCCGGGTTGCGGTCCATCATCGCCAGGATGGCTGCGGCCGCGGTCAGGCCGCAGTCGTAGCCGCGCCCCAGGGGATCGTTGAAGAAGAAGTGGCCGCTCTTCTCAAAGCCGGCCAGCGCCCCCAGCTCGGCGGTCTTGCGCTTGATGTAGGAGTGGCCGGTCTTCCAGTAGACGGTGGTGGCCCCGTTGGCCTTCAGCACCGGGTCGGTGGCGTAGAGGCCGGTGGACTTCACGTCGACGACGAAGGTGGCGTTCTTGTGCAGGACCGACAGATCGCGGGCCAGCATCAGGCCGATCTTGTCGGCGAAGATTTCCTCGCCGGTGTCGTCCACCACGCCGCAGCGGTCGCCGTCGCCGTCGAAGCCGAGGGCGAGGTCAGCGCCGTGCTCGCGCACCGCCTTGGCCATCTCCTGCAGCATCTCGTGGTCTTCAGGATTGGGGTTGTAGCGCGGGAAGGTCCAGTCCAGTTCGCAGTCCATCTCGATGACCTCGACGCCCATGAGGCGCAGGGCCTCGGGGGCGAAGGCGCCGGCGGTGCCGTTGCCGCAGGCGCAGACCACCTTCAGCGGGCGCTTCACCGCCACCCGGCGGACGATGTCGGCGACATAGCGTTCCGACACGCCAGACACATGGGTGAGGGACCCGCCGGGACGCATCTGGGAGAGGCCGCCCAGGACGATCTCCTTCAGGCGGCCCATCTCGACGGGCCCGAAGGTCAGGGGGCGTTGGGCGCCCATCTTCACGCCGGTCCAGCCGTTCTCATTGTGGCTGGCGGTGACCATGGCCACGCAGGGGGCGTCCTGGTCGAACTGGGCGAAATAGGCGATGGGCGACAGGGCCAGGCCGATATCGACCACCTCGCAGCCGGCGGCCAGCAGACCCACCGTCAGCGCCTGTTTCACCGAAACGGAGTAGGAGCGGAAGTCGTGGCCGATGACGATTTTGGTCTGGCCCAGCTCCTGGATGTAGGTTCCCAGACCAAGGCCCAGGGCCTCGATGCCCAGCAGGTTGATGTCGGGCCCCAGCAGCCAGCGCGCGTCGTATTCCCGGAAACCGGTGGCCTTCACCAGCGGATAGATTTCGTAGTCGAGGGTGTTGGGAACGAGGTCGGCGCGCGGAACGGGAAGCATCAGAACTCCATCGTATGTCTTCGGCAGGGTTCTTAGAGGTCTTGAGACCTTAAGACCATGCGAACGCGAGCCTTGAACTTGTGTTTCGTGACGATTGCTAGACGCCTGCGCGCACCAGATCGTGAACGCGCAAGATTCCGACCGGCATTCCGCCCTCCACCACGAACAGCACGGTGACCATCGGCAGGGGGTCGCTCATCAGGGCCAGGGCCTCGCCGGCCAGCATGCCGGGGGGCGCGGTCTTCTTGGGGCCGGGGGTCATGACCTCGCCGGCGGTGTGGCCCATCAGGCCATCGATGTGGCGGCGAAGGTCGCCGTCGGTGATCACGCCGCGCAGGGCGCCGTCCGGGCCGGTGACACCGACGATGCCGAAGGCCTTCTGCGTCATCACCAGCAGGGTCTGGGCCATGGGGGTGTCGAGGCTGACCAGGGGCAGTTCGGCCGCCCCGTGCATCAGGTCGCCGACGGTCTGCAGCATGGCGCCCAGCTTGCCGCCGGGGTGGAAGGTCTTGAAGTCCTTGGCCGTGAAGCCGCGACGTTCCAGGAGCGCCACGGCGAGCGCGTCGCCCAGCGCGATCTGCAGGGTGGTGGAGGTGGTGGGCGCCTTGACCTCGGCGGTGGCCTCGGCGGCGTCGGCCAG
>JAYVDG010000651.1:0-3053 GCA_043749525.1 Phenylobacterium sp. | reverse complement strand
CGGACGGCGGCGGCGTGGCCGCGGCCCCGCTCCGACAGGTTCTCGCCCGACCGCTCCAGCAGTTCGGAATAGCCGATGATGGTGGTGAGCGGGGTGCGCAGCTCATAGGAGACGTTGCCGACGAAATCGCGCTTCAGCCGCTCGGTTTCAGCCAGCGCCGCGGAGCGGTCGGCCAGCGCGCTCTCCAGTTTGCGGGCGTCGGTGACGTCGCCGAAGGCGATCAGGGTCGCGCCGTCGGGCAGGGGGCGCGACTGATAGACTACGATGCGGCTGTCGGACGTCTTCACCTCGCCGGAGATGGGGGCGCGGGCGGCGGGGTCGGTGTCGGCGACCCGGCCCTTCAGCTCGCGCCAGAAACCCATGTCGTGCAGGCGCGGGATGCAAAGTTCGACGACGCCCTCGAAGTCGTGGGCCAGGTCCAGCTGCTGGGGGGTGATGTTCCAGAACCGCTCGAAGGCCTCGTTGTGCAGGCGCAGGCGGCCGTCGGCGCCGAACACGGCCACGGCGTCGTTGAGCTTGTCCAGGGTGGCCTGCTGCACCTGGATGAGCGCGTTGTACTGGGCCTTCAGGCGCAGCTCGCCGGTGATGTCGCTGAACAAGAGCACGATGCCGCCCAGGGGGTGGACCTGGCGGCCGACCTTCAGGGTGCGGCCGTCGGGGATGGACCACATGTCGTCAGGGCTGGCGTCCAGGGCCTCGTAGCGGTCGAGCTCGGCTGCCTTCCACTTGGTGTAGTCGGCGGTCTCGGGCAGGCGCCTGCGCTGGCGCAGGCGGTCGAGGATCTCGGAGTGGGTGGGGCGCTCGGCCAGCCAGGCGGGCTCCAGGCCCCAGAGGTCGGCGAAGGCGGTGTTGTGGAAGATCAGCCGCTTGGTCTTGGAGAAGATGGCGACCGCGTCGGCGATGTGGTTCAGCGTCTCGTCGTGGGCCTCGACGTGGCGCTTCAGCGCCTCGCGCAGTTCTTCCAGTTCGCTGACGTCCTCGGTCCAGACCCCGACGCCGCCGCCCTCCAGCGGCTGGGCGGTGATCTGGAAGGCGCGGCGGCGGCCGGCGAAAGACGACCAGCGCAGGGCCTCGCGCTTCTGGCCCAGGTTGGCGGCCTCGGCGGCGAGCGCGTCGGCGGCCTTGTCGAAGCTGAGGCCCTTGGCGGCGGCGTCGTCCAGGCTGGTGGCGTCGACGGCGGCCAGCCAGGCGGCGTTGACCCAGACTGGGCTGCCGTCGGCGGCGGCGACCCAGGCCGGCGTCGAGCGGGCGTCCAGGAAGGCGGCGAAGCGCGGGGCGGTCGGCAGGCCGGCGTCCTCCCCCACCACGGCCGAGAGACGCAGCCAGGCCAGGGCGCCGGCGGCGCGGCCCTCGACGGCGACCACGCCGTGCGGTCCCTGGACCTCGAAGGCGCAGGCCTCGCCGCGCTCGAACAGGGCGCGCAGGCGCCGGGCATGGTCGGGGTCGGCGCGCATCAGGGCCGAGACAACGTGCTGCGGATCGCCGTCGGCCAGGCCCAGGGCGGAAATGCAGGCCGCCAGGCTTTCCTCACCGGACGCCAGCAGGGCGTGGCCGTCCTCGACGGCCAGCAGGGCGGAGTCGAAGGCCTCGGCAGAGGCTTGAGCCGCCTCGGCGCCAGCTTCGAGCCCGGCGATCTTGAGGCGCAGGGTGTCGAGTTTCTCGTCGGACTGGCGGCGTTGGGCGAGCGCCCAGAGGGTGGCGCAGATGGCCAGCAGCACGGCGCCGGCGGCGGCGGCCAGGATCAGGTCCAGCTCGCTCATCGCGTCCCCCGCGACGCCGGTGCTTTTGCCTGTCGAATCATCAGGATCGAACATAGGCGCTTGGCGCCTCTTCGGCGATAATCGAGGCATGACCGCGATCCTCTATCCGGTGGCCGCCGATGCGCAGGCCGCTCTGAAGGCGCCCCTTGCCCGGGCGGCGCGCGAACGCGAGGCGGTGGGCGCGGCGAGCCAGGCCGTGGTCTTCGTCACCGAACCGGTGGGGCCGCCATATGCCACGCGGGATGCGGCGCTGGACGCCCATGCCGGCCACGTGGAGGACGAGCGGCCGGGCAGGAGCGTGGTCCTGGCCCCGGAGGACCGGTTCTGCCGGCTGGCCGAGGCGATCGACGGTCGGCCACCCGCCCCCGTGGCGCCGCTGATGAAGGACGGCCGCCGCTGGCCGCAGCCCAAGGCTGCGCCCCGCACCGTCTGGCGGCTGCAGGTCAGCTACTGGCGGCTCGCCTCAGCGGTGAAGGCGGCCGAGGGACCCCAGGCGCGCGACGCCCGACGCAAGGCCCGGGACCCCATGGACTATCAGGCCCTGAACGCGCTGGCCCGCACACCCATGCGGGCGTTCAAGCCGCAGCAGCCGCTGGATATCGGTCTGTTCGAGACACGGCCCCCCGAGGCGCCGCATATCATCATGCCCGATGAGTGACGCCCCCGACGCCAGCGGCCTGGCCCCCTCCCTCGACGACCTGGCGGCCCTGGCCGAAGCCGCCTTCGCCGCCCTGCCCGACGATTTCCGCAAGATGACCGGGGACGTGATCTTCCGGGTCGACGACTTCGCAGGCCGCGAGGTGCTGGACGAACTTGGCATCGAGGACGCCTTCGAACTGACCGGCCTCTATTCCGGCGTCGACATCGGCCGGCGGACCCTGTTCGACCCGCAGCCGCAGCCCTCGATGATCTTCCTCTACCGCCGGCCGATCCTCGACGAATGGGTCGACCGCGGCGACGTGACGCTGGCCGAGCTGGTCAGCCACGTCCTGGTCCACGAAATCGGCCACCACTTCGGCCTGTCCGACGACGACATCGACGCCATCGAGGGGGAGTAGAGCTCAACCCCTCCACCGCTCATCCCAACCCCAACCACCGTCATCCCCGGGCTTGTCCCGGCGACTGTGTTGGGTCAAGCGGTCTTCTGCCAGGGCTGGTTGGCTTTTAGGATGCTGTTTGCGGCGACGACGATCCTCCTGGCGATGGCGACGAGGGCGACCTTTGCGGGTTTTCCGGCTTGGCGCAGGGCCAGGTATTCGCGCTTGAAGCCCTTGTCGGTGCGCGCGGCGCTGA
>JAYVDG010000650.1:0-3057 GCA_043749525.1 Phenylobacterium sp. | reverse complement strand
GGGAGCCAGGCCTGCCTAGGCCGCGCCGCTTCACGTTCGTGTCGTTCGTGTCGTTCGTGTGGTTCGTGTGGTTCGTGGACCAAATCCTATTGGGCCTTCGGCCCGCCAACGGAGCTTAGTGAGCGTCGTCCCAGTTCATGGCGGCGCGGGCGTCCACCACCAGGGGCACCGAGAGCGCCACCACCGGTTCGGCGGCGTGTTCCATGACCTGCTTGGCGAGGGTGATCAGTGCGTCGGCCTCGGCTTCCGGGGCTTCGAAGACCAGTTCATCGTGCACCTGCAGCAGCATGCGGGCCTGCAGGCCCGACGCCTTCAGCGCGGCGGGCATGCGGATCATGGCGCGGCGGATGATGTCGGCCGCGGCGCCCTGCAGCGGCGCGTTGATGGCTGCGCGGTCGCCGAAGGCCCGCTCGGCCTGGGACTTGGAATAGACCGCCGGGATATTGATCTTGCGCCCGAAGATGGTGCAGACGAAGCCCTGTGCGCGGACCGCCTGCTTGGTGCGGTCCATATAGGTGCGGATGCCGGGGAAGCGTTCGAAGTAGGTCTTGATATAGGCCCCAGCCTCGTCCTGCGGGATGGAGAGCTGGTTGGCGAGACCGAAGGCCGAGATGCCGTAGACGATGCCGAAATTGATCGCCTTGGCGCGGCGCCGGGTCTCGGCGGGCATGCCCTCGATGGGCACGCCGAACATCTCCGAGGCGGTGGCGGCGTGGATGTCCTGGCCCTCCAGGAAGGCCTTCTTCAGCTGCGGGATGTCGCCCACATGGGCCAGCAGGCGCAGTTCGATCTGGCTGTAGTCGGCGCTGATCAGCACGTGGCCCGGCTCGGCGATGAAGGCCTTGCGGATCTTGCGGCCTTCCTCGGTGCGCACCGGGATATTCTGCAGGTTGGGGTCGGACGACGACAGCCGCCCGGTGGTGGTCGCCCCTAGCGCATAACTGGTGTGGACGCGGTTGGTGCGCGGCGAGATGGCGGCGGCCAGGTTGTCGGTATAGGTGCCCTTCAGCTTCGACAGCTGCCGCCAGTCCAGCAAAACGCGCGGCAGTTCGTGGCCGTCGGCGGCCAGGTCCTCAAGGATCGAGGCGTCGGTGCCCTGGGCGCCCGTCGCCGTGGTCTTCTTCGAGGCCAGGCCCATCTCCTGATAGAGCACCTCGCCGATCTGCTTGGGGCTGCCCAGGTTGAAGGGCCGGCCGGCCAGCTCGTAGGCCTGGGCCTCCAGCTCGGTCATCCGCACCGAGAAGTCGTGGCTCAGCCGGGCCAGCTGGTCGGGATCGATGCGGATGCCCTCGATCTCCATCTGGGCCAGCACCGCCGGCATCGGGCGCTCCAGGGTCTCGTAGACGGTGAGCAGCCCTTCGGTGTTCAGGCGCGGCCGCAGCAGCAGGTAGAGCCTTAAGGTGACGTCGGCGTCCTCGGCGGCGTAGCAGGTCGCCGGCTCTAGGGGCACGTGCTTGAAGCTCTTCTGCGCCTTGCCGGTCCCGGCCACCTGCTTGAAGGGGATGGGCTCGTGCTCCAGCCAGCGCTTGGAGAGCTCGTCCATGCCGTGGCTCTTGTGCAGGCCGGCCTCCAGCACATAGCTGATCAGCATGGTGTCCTCGATAGGGGACACGCTGATGCCCTGGCGCGACAGGACGGCGATGTCGTACTTGGCGTTCTGCGCCACCTTCAGGACCGCGGGGTCCTCCAGCAGGGGCTTGAGTCGGGCGATCACCTCGTCGTGGGTGATCTGGGTCAGATCGGCCGGGGCGTCGAACTCCAGCCCGCCCTCATGTTCGTGGCCCACCGGAATGTAGCAGGCCTCGCCGGGCGCGATGGCCAGGGACACGCCGCAGAGGCCGGCGTTGGCCGAGGAGAGCGAGTCCGTCTCGGTGTCGAAGGCGATGACGCCGGCCGCATGGGCCTTGGCGATCCAGGCGTCGAGGGTCTCCAGGTCGCGGACGCAGACATATTTGGTGACGTCGATGGGGCCGTGGTCGGTGACGGTCGCCGGACGGGGCGCGGGCGTGCTGGGCGCGGCCGCCGCCGTGGTTCCGCCGCCGCCGCCCGCCACCCGGCGGCCCAGGGTGTGCAGGCCCATCTCTTCCAGGAACTTGGCCAGCACCTCGGCGGTGGGTTCGGCCACCTTGAGGTCGTCGATGGGGGAGGGCAGGGGGGTGTCGCAGTCCAGCTGCACCAGCTGCCGCGACAGCCGGATCTGGTCGGCGAAGTCGATCAGGGTCTGGCGGCGCTTGTCCTGCTTGATCTCACCGGCCCTGGCCAGAAGCGTGTCGAGGTCGCCATACTCGTTGATCAGCAGGGCGGCGGTCTTGATGCCGATCCCCGGCGCGCCCGGCACGTTGTCGACGCTGTCGCCGCACAGGGACTGGACGTCCACCACCTTTTCCGGCGGCACCCCGAACTTCTCGATCACCTGCTCGCGGCCGATCAGCAGGTTCTTCATGGTGTCGAGCATGCTGACCCGGTCGCCCACCAGCTGCATCAGGTCCTTGTCCGACGAGACGATGCGCACCTCGCCCCCCATGTCGCGGACCTTGCAGGCGTAGGCGGCGATAATGTCGTCGGCCTCGTAGCCGGCCAGCTCCAGGCTGGGGACGCCGAAGGCCCGGGTGGCCTCGCGCACCAGGGGGAACTGCGGGATCAGGTCCTCGGGCGGCGGCGGCCGGTGGGCCTTGTACTTGTCGTAGAGCTTGTTGCGGAAGGTCTTCTCCGAGTGGTCGAACACCACGGCCAGGTGGGTGGGCGCGTCGGTCTGCGCCTTCATGTCCACCAGCAGCTTCCACAGCATGTTGCAGAAGCCCGACACCGCGCCGATCGGCAGGCCGTCGCTATTGCGGGTCAGCGGCGGCAGGGCGTGGAAGGCCCGGAAGATGAAGCCCGAGCCGTCCACTAGATAGAGCCGGACCGCCGGCCCGTCCTGGGTGGCGTCGCGGGGCAGGTCGGGCAGGGGCGGGGCGTCGGCCATCGGCGTGTCGGTCATGGGGTCAAGATAGGCGCGACGACGCTGATGGTCACCACCAGACCCGGACTCTGAGGCCTCGACCCCGACATTCTTCG
>JAYVDG010000649.1:0-3062 GCA_043749525.1 Phenylobacterium sp. | reverse complement strand
TGCGCGATCTGAAGGACGAGCCTTGGCTCGGTTTCCCGCCACCGGAGGGCCGGGACGAGCGGTGGTCGGGGATGTTGTTGGCCCAGTTCCTGACCCGGGGCCTGGCGGAAATTCCGTTCACCGCCGTGGACAGCCTGACCGCGCAGAAGCGGCTGGTGGAGGCGGGCTTCGGCCTGGCCCTCATGCCGGTCAGCGCCGTGGCCGAGGAACGCGCGGCGGCAAGCCTCGCCGCCATCGCGGTCGGCGACCTGACGGTCTCCAATTCCGTCAGCCTGATCACCCGCAGGGGCGGCTATGTCAGCCCCGCGGCCCGGGCCTTGATCGAGGCCCTGGGGGTCTAGCCCTTGGCCTTGTCCATCAGGCCGGCGAAGCGCTCGAACAGGTAGAGGCTGTCCGTCGGGCCGGGGGAGGCCTCGGGGTGGTGCTGCACCGAGAAGACCGGGCGGCCTTCCAGCTCCAGGCCGGCGTTGGTGCCGTCGAAGAGCGAGATGTGGCTCTCCTTCACCGGTGAGGGCAGGGTGTCGCGGTCGACGGTGAAGCCGTGGTTCATGGAGACGATCTCCACCTTGCCGGTGGTGAGGTCCTTCACGGGATGGTTCGCGCCATGGTGGCCCTGTTCCATCTTCATGGTCTGGGCGCCGAGCGCGAGCGCCATCATCTGGTGACCCAGGCAGATGCCGAACACCGGCGTGCCGCTGTCCACCAGCTTGCGGATTTCCGGCACCGCGTACGCGCCGGTCGCCGCCGGGTCGCCGGGGCCGTTGGAGAGCAGGACGCCGTCCGGTTTGCGGGCCAGGACCTCCTCGGCCGAGGTGGAGGCGGGCACCACGGTGACGCGGGCGCCGATGGAGACCAGCGAGCGCAGGATGTTGCGCTTCACGCCGTAGTCCATGACCACCACGTCGTACTTCGGGGTCACCGAGGGCTTGGCGTAGCCCTCGGGCCAGGAATAGAGACCTTCCTCAAAAACGAAGGGTTGCAGGCAGGAGGCGTCCTTGGCCAGGTCCAGACCCTCGATGCCGCCCCATTCGCGGGCCTTGGCCTTCAAGGCCTCCAGGTCGAACTTGCCGTCCGGAGCGTGGGCGATGACGCCGTTGGGCATGCCCTTCTCGCGGATGGCCAGGGTCAGGGCCCGGGTGTCGATGCCTGCCAGGCCGACGACGCCACGCCGCATCATCCAGCCGTCGAGGTCGCTGTCGGCGCGCCAGTTGGCCGGCGGGGTGGGGACGTCGCGGAAGATCGCGCCGCGGGCCGCCGTGCTGGCGCCCCCCGACATCTGCTCCAGATCTTCCACATTGGTGCCGACATTGCCCATGTGCGGGAAGGTGAAGGCGACGATCTGGGCCATGTAGGACGGGTCCGTCAGGATCTCCTGGTAGCCAGTCATGGCGGTGTTGAAGCAGACCTCGCCCACGGCGTCGCCGGCCGCGCCGACCCCGACACCCTGGAAGACGGTCCCATCGGCGAGGACGAGGACCCCGGTGACGCCAGGCAGCAGCTCGCTCATGTTCAGGATTCCATCATCTTGTCGCAAGGAGTCGGCGTCCCCGGCTATAACATGTGCGCCGGGTAAACGGGCGCGTAGGTAGTGAGTCCCGCCCGCTGGGTCAATCCGATCCGACCAAGGGAGGTCCTGTGAGCGCTTACATCGATCCTGACCGTCAGGCCTGGGAGCTGTTCAAGGGCCTGCCGCGCGACCAGCCGATTCAGATGCTGAACCTAGTGCGGGTGAAGGCCAAGGCCGAGTATCCCGAGGGCCACCCCGATCATGGCAAGGACATCAGCGGCCTGGACGCCTACCGCGCCTATGGCCGGACCACCGCGGCGATCTTCAAGCGCCTGGGCGGCCGGCAGATCTGGGCCGGAAAGCCGCAGGTGATGGTCACCGGCCCGCAGGCCGAAGCCTGGGACCTGGCCTTCATCGCCGAGTATCCGAGCTCCGAGGCCTTCATGGCCATGGTCCGCGACCACGACTACCGGGAGTTCGTGAAGCACCGCACGGCCGGTGTCGCAGACTCTCGTTTGCTGCGCCTCTCCCCCGTCGAGCCGGGCGAGGGGTTTGGCGAGTAGGGCGGAAAACGCGGCAATTATGTCATTTCAGCCGGCGCGGCCGGTCGGCAATGTCCCCGTACCCTTGAGGAGGCCGCCCCGATGCTCGTCCTGCGCCCCAACTGCGAATGCTGTGACCGCGACTTGGCCGCAGACAGCGCCGAGGCCCGCATCTGCACCTTCGAGTGCACCTTCTGCGCCGACTGCGTGGACACGAGGCTCGGCGGCGCCTGCCCCAACTGCGGCGGCAATTTCAGCGTGCGGCCGGTGCGGCCGGCGGCGTTGTTGGTGAAGTACCCGGCGTCCACCGAGCGGGTGGTGGGGAAGCACGCGGGGTGCAGAGTCTAGGCGGGTCTTCGCCTGGGGCCATTGGCCCGGCCGTGGGAACGGGGTGGCTTGGGCGCGCCGGGCGGGCTAACTCCCAGCATGGCCCGCACCAAACAACCTTCCGAGTTTGAGATCGACGTCGACGGGGAGGTCTATATCTGGCGGTTCCACCGCCGGCCCCAATGGTCTGGCCCCGCCAAGGAATGGCGCGGCAAGGTGGTGGCAGTGCGCCACAAGGACGGCCAGCGCGAAGCCATGCTGGAGTTTCCGCCAGGCCCGCCGCCCCGGCACGGCGCCCCGCAACCGCAGGCCTCGGTGATCGCGCCGGAGCTGGTGGCCAAGGCCATCGCCTCGGCCATCGCGGCGGGATGGGATCCGCAGTCGCGCGGGAAAACCGTCGCCATCGTGGTGGATGAGCACGGCGGCTGAGGCTGAAGACGGGATCATCCGAGCGCCACCGCGCGCGGCCCTAGAGCATTCCCCGACTTCGATGAATCGAAAGTGATCGTGGGTGGGATTCCGCGGGGTGGCGGTGTGTGCGGCGATGGTGGCCTGTGATTGGGGAGGCGGACATGGGCGCGGCTCAGTCTGAAGATCTTCGGTGTCGGGTCGTGGCGGAGGTGGAGGGCGGCAGCACACGGCGGGCGGCAGCGCGGCGGTTCAAGGTTGGCGACTCGTCGGCGATC
>JAYVDG010000648.1:0-3063 GCA_043749525.1 Phenylobacterium sp. | reverse complement strand
GCACGTGGTCCAGGCGCAGGCCGCGGTTCGACGCGCGGAAGTCGGCGGCGCGGTAGCTCCACCACGAAAACAGCTTCTGCGGATCGGGAATGGCCTCGCGCACCAGATCGGTGAACTGGCCCGCCGCCATCAGCGCGGCAAAAGCCTCCAGCTCGATCGGCGTGTGGCTGACGATCTTCGACATCTGTTTGTGGCTCCAGACGTCGAACTCGCCCGGCGCCACGTTCAGATCGCCCACGATGGCCAGGGGCGCCTTAGGGTCGCGGGCGCCCATCTCGGCGGTGAGCTTCTCGTAGAAGTCCAGCTTGTGGTCGAACTTGGTGTTGATCGACCGGTCGGGAATGTCGCCGCCGGCCGGGATGTAGAAGTTCTGGATCTCGACCCCGGCAACCTTGGCCGAGACGCAGCGGGCGTGGCCCTCGCGGCAGACATCCAGGGGCGCGACCTCCTCGAAGGGCAGGCGCGAGGCGATGGCGACGCCATGCCAGCCTTTCTGACCCGCGATCTTGATGTGCGGCAGGCCCATGTCGATGAAGGCCTGGCGGGGGAACTCCCCGTCCTGGCACTTGATCTCCTGCAGGGCCAGGACATCGGGCGCCTGCTCGTCGACGAAGCGGGCGACCTGCTCGGCGCGCAGGCGGACGGAGTTCACATTCCAGGTGCAGAGACGTAGGCGCATGCGCGGGGTTTAACTGGGCTTTCGGAGAAAAGAAAACGCCCGGGCACTGGAGAAAGCCCGGGCGTAGTGATGTCTCTCATGCCGCCGCCGGGAGGGGATAGGTTCCGGCACGGAACACGCCCGCTTGCACAGGCGTCATGCGTGGCATTAATGCAACGACGAAAAGATAATGTCAATCAGATTTACGAGGCGGGTTGTCTGTTGTCTGATTGTCACATTCTGGCGCGGCCAACTGATTTGGGCCGGGGGTCGTTGAGCACGAACAGGGTCGGCGCAAGGCCCGAGGCGCGCTCCAGGCCGGTGAGCCGGATGCGGGTGGCCTGGCCCTGGGCGTCACTCACCGTCCAGCCGATCAGGGCCATCGGGCTGTTGGAGAAGGTCAGCGTGATCTGGCCTTCCGCCTGCTTCTTGCCGTCTCGCGCGGTGATGGTGAAGCCATCGGCCAGGCGGGTGACGTCGCTGATCACCACGCCCCGATCCAGCTTGATCTGGCGGGCCAGGAAGATCGACAGCGGCGTCGCCATCAGCGGGTAGCGGTCGAAGGTCTTCAGCCGCGAGTCGGCCACCGAGACATTGGCCCCGTCGGCCACCACCAGCAGGCCCGAGGGCGCTTCATAGGCGAAGCGGGCCTTGCCAGGACGCTTCAGATAGACGGTCCCCTGGGTGGTGGTTCCCCGGGCGTCGGTCTGGACGAAGCGGCCCTTGGCCTCGGTCAGGCCCTGCAGATAGGCCGCAGCCTTGTCCACCAGGGCGCGGTCGTCGGCGGTGAGCGGGGCGATGGCGGGGCGCGAGGCCAGCGCCGGCAGCGGCAGGGCGGCCAAGCCCAGCGCTAGGGCGCGGCGGGTCAGTCGGGTCATTCAACCAGGCTCCATTTCGCGCACAAACCTACAGGCGCGGCGCGGCGTCAATAGGGCGGGAGAACGGGGCAGGGGGCGTGGCGTTCCGTTCGGGCCTTACGCCGCCTCATGCGCGCGACCCGGCCATTCCGAGAGGATGGCCAGCAGGCGAGCGGGTTCGATGGGCTTGCCCAGGTGGTCGTCCATGCCGGCGTCGAGGCACTTCTGCACCTGGTCGGGCAGGACATTGGCGGTCATGGCGATGATCGGCAGGCCCTTCAGGCGCGGCAGGTCCAGGGCGCGGATAGCCCGCGTCGCGGACAGCCCGTCCATCACCGGCATCTGCACGTCCATCAGCACCAGGTCGAACGCCTGGTCCTGCACCTTGGCCACGGCCTGTTCGCCGTTCTCGGCGGTCTCGATGGCCACGTCGAAGGGGCGCAGCAAGGCCATGATCAGCTCGCGGTTCACCGCCACGTCCTCCACCACCAGCAGCCGCAGAGGCTCCTCCAGCTCCAGGTTCTCCGGCTCGGCCTCGGCTTCGTCCTCCAGGGCGTCGGTGCACGGCAGGACGAGCTCGAACCAGAAGGTGGAGCCCTGGCCGGGAACCGAGGTCGCCCCGATGGTCCCGCCCATCAGCTCGACGGTGCGTTTGCAGATCGCCAGGCCCAGGCCCGTGCCGCCGTACTGGCGCGAGACCGAGGCGTCGGCCTGGGTGAAGCGCTCGAACAGCTGCTCGATCTGCTGCTCGGTGATCCCGATGCCGGTGTCGGCCACCTCCACCCGGATCCGACCGCAGTCATTGTCGGCGGCCTCCTGGGTCAGGGCCAGGGTTATCCAGCCCTGCGCGGTGAACTTGATGGCGTTGGAGAGGAAGTTCAGCAGCACCTGACGGATGCGCGCGGCGTCCCCAAGTAGGGGGGCGATCTCGCCATGGGTCTCGACGGTCAGGGTCAGGCCCTTGGCGTGGGCCTGTTCGGTCATCAGCTCGGCGATGGCGCGGACTGGGGTCTCCGGATCGAAGGGCCGCGCCTCCACTTCCACCGCCCCGGCCTCCAAGCGGGAGAAGTCGAGCACGCTGTTGACCAGCTGCAGCAGGGTCGTGCTGGCGTCATGGATCAGGCCGGCATGGTGGGCGTCCTCAGGCTGCAGGCTGGCTGATCGGCGCAGGATGCCGGAGAAACCGACGATGGCGTTGAGCGGCGTGCGCAGCTCGTGGGTCATGTTGGCCAGGAAGTCGGACTTGGCGGCGGCGGCGTCCTCGGCCCGGGTGCGGGCCTCCACCAGTTCGGTCTCGAGGGCCTTGCGGGCTTCGATCTGGCGCGAGACGGAGATCATCTGCGGCGTGCCGTCAGCTGAGGTGATCAGGCCGAAATTGGTCTCCACCCAGAGGGCCGAGCCGTTCTTGTGCAGGACCCGGTATTGCAGGGTTTTCTCGCCGCCCTGTTCGGCCAGCTGCGCCAGCTCCCGGCGTACCGTGAGGGAGTCGTCGGGATGCAGGAAGGTGTAGTTCGGGGTGGCGAACAGCTCCTCCACCGAATAGCCCAT
>JAYVDG010000647.1:0-3066 GCA_043749525.1 Phenylobacterium sp. | reverse complement strand
GCCTCGCTGGCCACCGAGGTCGAGGCCCGGTGCCCGGCGCCGGCCAGGACGTGGCGCAGGCCTGAGACGATCAGGCCGCGCACCATGGCCGGATCGCGGAACCGCACCTCGGCCTTGGCGGGGTGGACATTGACGTCCACCTGGCTGGGGTCGAGCTCCAGATAGAGCGCCACCAGGGGATGGCGGTCGCGGGCCAGGAAGTCGGCATAGGCCCCGCGCAGGGCGCCCTGCAGCAGGCGGTCGCGCACCGGGCGGCCGTTAACGAACAGGTACTGGTGGGCCGAGTTGCCGCGATTGTAGGTGGGCAGGCCGGCGAACCCCGACAGCCGGATATTGTCCCGCTCCTGGTCGATGGCCAGCGCATTGTCCTGGAACTCGCGCCCCATGATCGAGGCCAGCCGCGCCAGGCGCCCATCGGGCCCCTTGCTCTCGGCGGGCAGGCGCAGGGTGCGGCGGCCGTCCAGATCCAGCGCGAAGCTGACCGCCTCATGGGCCATGGCCTGGCGCTTGATCTCCTCGGCGATGGCCATGGCCTCCGAGCGCTCGGACTTCATGAACTTCAGCCGCGCCGGGGTGGCGTAGAACAGGTCGCGCACCTCAACCCGCGCCCCGTGCGGGCCGGGGAAGCCTGCGGGAGACACCGCGCCCATGGCCCCGCCCTCCACCAGGATCGAGTGCGCTTCGGTGACTCCGAGGGCCCGCGAGCTGATCGACAGCCGCGCCACCGAGCCGATGGAGGGCAGGGCCTCGCCCCGGAAGCCTAGGGTGTGGATGTGCAGTAGGTCATAGTCCCCGGCGTCGTCGGGGCTGAGCTTGGAGGTGGCGTGGCGTTCGACCGCCAGCGGCAACTGGTCGGCCGCCAGCCCATTGCCGTCGTCGGCCACCAGGATACGGGTCAGGCCACCGCCGTCGGCCTGGACCTCGACGCTGGTGGCGCCGGCGTCCAGGGCGTTCTCCACCAGTTCCTTGACCGCGCTGGCAGGCCGCTCCACCACCTCGCCGGCGGCGATGCGGTTCACGGTCTCGGGCGGCAGGCGGCGGATGGTCATGTTAGGGTCTAGGTCCTCAGACTGGATATATAGGACGATTCCAGGGAGGCGCCGCAGATGAGGTTCGCAAGGTCATTGGTCCTCGCCGCCGCCCTGCTGGCGGCCCCCGCCACGGCCCAGACCCCCGACCCTGACGCGGTGCTGGTGGAGGAGTTGGTGGTCACCGCCCGGCTGCCCGGCCCGGCCTGGTGGCGGGTCTCCGACGCCGACACGGTGGTCTATGTCCTGGGCGCCCCCTCGGTGATGCCCAAGTCGCTGGCCTGGGACCAGAGCGTGCTGGCCCGGCGGCTGGAGGGCGCGAACCGGGTGATCCTGCCCTTCAACCAGGTCAGCGTCAGCCTGCTCACCGTCCCCGGCGCGGCCATCAATCTGCTGCGCCTGCGCTCCAAGACCCCCTATGAGGCGAGCCTGCCGGCGACGCTCAAGGCCCGGTTCGTTGCGGTTCGCACCCGCAGCGGCAAACCCGCCGACCGCTACCGCACGACCAACGGCCTCGCCGCCGGCCTGATCCTGGTGGACGACTACCGCCAGGCCAGTCAGCTCACCGCCGCCGACCCGGCCAAGACCATCCGCCGCCTGGCCAGGGCGCGCAGGATCAAGCTGGAGGAAAAGAGCTATGACGCGGGCGGCCTGCTGGGCCAGGTGGTCCGAACGCCCCTGGCGGCGCAGCAGGCCTGCCTCGACGACGCCCTGTCGGAGGCTGAGGCGGGCCCCTCCGCCGCCCGCCGCGCGGCCCAGGCCTGGGCCGACGGCGATGTGCGCGGGGCGCTGGCCGCCGAGCGTGGGTTCGAGAAATGCCTGGCCTCCGCGCCGGGCGCCTTGGGCCTGGACCGCCGCTTCAAGGCCGACCAGGCCGCGGCCATCGCCAAGGCCCTGAAGACCCCCGGCCACGCCATCGCAGTGGTCCCGCTCCGTCCGCTGCTGGCGCAAGGCGGCGTGCTGGACCAGCTGCGGTCGCAGGGGTTCGAGGTGAAGACGCCGGGCGAAGACTAGGCGGCTTGATCTCGCTCAACGCGACGCGGGCCCTTGCGCCTCAACCTGCGCGGCAACCGCGTCATGGGAGAGAGCGCTTGGCCGATTCAAGACACGTCGCTGGATTGGTGGGCCCCACTCTGATGGCGATCACCACCTCGGAGGCCCTCAACCTAGACATCTGGGCCGGGGTCAGCCCCACCCTGGTCTATCTGAACGGCGTCCTGCTGTTCGTGGCGGGCCTGGCGATCGTGCGCACCCACAACGTCTGGGTCCGTCGCTGGCCGGTGCTGGTGACCCTGCTGGGGTGGGTGGCCCTGGCGATCGGGCTTCTGCGCATGTTCGCGCCCTGGGCCCGCAGCTGGGGCCCAGCGTATCGACCTACGCGGTCGTCTTCCTGCTGTTCCTGCTGGGCGCCGTCCTGACGCTGCAGGGGTTTCGGAGGCCTAGAGACCGGGCAGCTTGATCCGGGTGCTCTTCTCGCGTGCGATGATCACGGGTTTGTCGCCGGTGACTTCGCGGATCTTGGCGGCTTCGGAGGCCGGGTCGATGGGGGCGGCGACATTGTCGCCAGCCGCCGCGGTCGCCGCGGCGTTGGCCTTGCCGTCCTTCCAGAACATCACCTTGTCGGCGAAGCTCTTTTCCTTGTGGGCCAGGTCGCCGCCCTCGTCGTCGACGACGTAGCGGATCAGCGGGTCGGCCTTGTCGGCGCCGGCCTTGGCCACCAGCATCTTCTCGCCGTCGGAACGGGCCTCGGCGTCGCGGCGGCCCAGCAGGGCGGTGCGCGCGGCGCTCTCGGGCTGCAGTTCCTGCGGACGGGGTTCACCCGGGGCCGGCGGACGCAGCGAATAGTCGGGCGGCACCACCAGGGGCGCCTTGGAGACCACGCGGAACTCGTCGGGGGTCACCTTGGTCATGCCAAGCGCCTTGCGGGACGAGGCGCAGCCGGTGAGACCCACCATCCCGATCAGGGCGGTCGCGACGATCACTCGGTTCAAGCTCATGAACTTATAGGCTCCGATAGGCCGCCCCCGGCCGGAATGGG
>JAYVDG010000646.1:0-3067 GCA_043749525.1 Phenylobacterium sp. | reverse complement strand
CCTTGACCATGACCTTGTCGTCCGGCTTGGCGCCGACCAGTTGCTCTTCGAAGCCCGGAATGAAGCTTCCCGACCCCAGCACCAGTTCGGTGTCGACGCCCGTGCCGCCTTCGAAGGCGACGCCGTCGGCGCGGCCGATGAAGTCGATGACGACCATGTCGCCGTCCTTGGCCTTCAGGGACTTGCCCGTGCGGGTCTCATAGGTGCGGTTCTGCTTGGCCAGCTCGTCGACCGCCTCGTTCACCTCGGCCTCGGTGGGCTCGTAGACCGGGCGCTTCAGCGAGATCTTGGTGAGGTCGGTGGGCTCGAACTCGGGCATCACCTCGATGGCGATATCATAGGCGAGGTCCGCCTTGCCATCGATGACATCGTTCATGTCGCCGTTCGGGGTCAGATCCGGATCGCCGGCGGGGCGCAGCTTGTTGTCTTCGAGCACCTTCTGGGTGCTCTCGTTGAGGGTCTGCTCCACCACTTCGCTCATGATGGACTTGCCATAGAGCTTGCGGACGTGGGCCTGCGGCACCTTGCCGGGGCGGAAGCCCTTGATGTTGAGGGTGGGCGTGATCTCGGCGATCTTGGCGTCCAGGCGCTCGACCAGGTCCGCCATCGGGACGGTGACGCCAAAGACCTTGCTCAGGCCTTCACCAGACTTCTCAACGATCTGCATCGACATTCTTGGATTTTCCGGACACGGCGCGGTGTCGTGCGCCTTTCAGGTCCGCCTCGGCTGAATAGGTAAGCGCCGCCAGGGCTGGCGGCGAGCGGGCGACCTTATGTCATTTCATGGCGCGCACTCCAAGCCCAAATGGGGTGCCGCCCGCCCTCACCCCAGACGGAGCAGAAAGACGTTGGTCCAGGCCTCCCGGTCACGTCCGGGACGCACGTCGTAGCTGAGGCTGATCGCCAGGATGTCCAGGCCGCCAACCTCGCTTACAAGTTGCCGAACCATAGGCTCGTCGAGGTCGGTAAACAGGCGGCCAGGCGTCTGGCGTTCACCCTGTCCCAGCTTGAAGGAGAGTTCCCAGACCCCGCCCGGAACCAGGGCCCCACGCAGGCGGGCCATGACACCTGGCAGCTCGGCGCGCGGAACGTGCAGGAGGGAGGCGTTCGCCCAGATTCCTTCAAAACAGTCCTTCCAAGCTACCTCGGCGAAGGGCATGTGGAGGACATCGAGGCTGGCGTGGGCCGAGGCCTTGGCCGCCATGCGCGCCGATCCGTCGAAGGCGGTGACCTCGAAGCCCAGTTGCTTGAAGGCGAGCGCGTCGCGGCCCGAGCCGCACCCGGCGTCCAGAACGCGGGCGCCGGGTGGCAAGGCGTCAACGAATCGCCGGCGTCCCTCTGTCAGATCGGCGAAGGCGGTGTCGGCGAAGAACCGCTCGGCGTTGTCGTCGTAGTAGCCCGTCGACAAGATCCCCTCCCCGCGTTCGCCCGCAGGCTCTGCGGCGAGAGGGACCTGGTCAAGCTCTCAGGAGGCGCGCGCCCACGCGCCCGGAGACGCGTCTACCAGCGGTGCCATTCCATGCGGCAGGCGCGGACCTTGTGGTGATGACGCCATTCGGTGTGGCAGACCCGGACCTTGTGGGCGCGATGTCGGTCGCGACGGTCATCGTGACGCTCATAGCGGTCGTGGTCGCGCGGTTGGGCTAGGGCCGGAACTGAGGTCGCGGCGCTGCCGGCCAGGACCGCGCCGGCCAGGGCCAGAGTGATGATCTTCATGGGGCTCTCTCCGTTTTCCTTGGATCGCCGGACAGGAAACCCTGACCGCCGAGTTCGTTTCACCGAACAGGCGAAAGGGAGACCCGCGGAGATGAACGGCGCCTGACCCCGGCATGCAGGAAGGCGTTCAGGAACCCTGAACCGCAACCTTCTGCCAGAGACGAAAGCACCCTTCCGGCGAGGACCAGCTTGCCCACATCCGTTGTCCGGCTATAGACGCACCTGTTCTGCGGCTATGGCGGAATTGGTAGACGCACCTGGTTTAGGTCCAGACGGGCAACCGTGGGGGTTCGAGTCCCTCTAGCCGCACCACCTTCCAGCGCGGCGCCGAGAGCCACACGCGCGCTGATCGCGCGCCATTGGCGCCGTCGGAAATTCGCTTGCAGACCCGCGCGCCATGGACAAGGTGAAGGCGATGAGCGACCCACCCATCACGCCGCCGCCGAGCGCGCCGGATGCGCTACTCGAACTGGGCATACAACTTCTGCGCGCCGGCTCGAACGCGGCCGCGGCGGTCAGGCTGCAGCGTGCGGTCGATGCAGCGCCAGACCAGGTCGATGCGCTTGTCGCCCTTGGATCGGCGGAGATGGGACTGGAGCGATGGGCAGCCGCAGAGGCGAACTTCCGGCGCGCGCTAGACGTCCTGCCGCGCCACCCTCCCGCGCTACGGAATCTCGGCATCCTGCTCGCCACACGGGAGCGTCACGCCGACACGCTGCTGCTCGCCGAGTCCACGCTCAACTTCGATCCTACCCACACCCAGGCGCTGCTGGCCCGTGGCAATGCGCTGACCGGCATGGGGCGATTTGAGGAGGCTCTGCAGAGCTACAGCCAAGCCGCGGGGTTCGAGGACGTCGCCTACGAGGCCCTCGTCAAACTCGGCCAGACCTACGCTGCTCTGGGCCAGAACGAGGCGGCGTTGACCAGCTTCGACCAGGCGATCGCCCTGCAACCCAATCTGGCCCTCGCCATTTTCCGACGCAGCCTTGTACGTCTGCCACTGCGTGATTTCGCCGGCGGGTGGGACGACTATGAGGCGCGCCTGAACCTTGGAACTTTCGTCGCCTCGTCCATGTCCTTCTACCGGCCGATCATGGGCCAGGTGGCCCGACGCATCGCCAGCGCCGATCTCGCCAACCGCAGCATCCTCTTGCTTGGAGAACAGGGACTTGGTGATCAGGTGATGTTCGCCAGCATGATCCCTGATCTCGCCGGCGAAGCGGCCACGGTCAGCTGTGTCTGCGACCACCGGCTGACGCGGCTGTTTTCCGCATCCTTCGAAGGGGTCGATTTTCAGGGCCTGGCGACCCCTCCGGTCCTGGCCATCGCCGCGGACGACACGGTCCTGGCC
>JAYVDG010000645.1:0-3078 GCA_043749525.1 Phenylobacterium sp. | reverse complement strand
TCCAGCCGGCAGCGCCGGACAAGGAGAGGGAAGAAATGGCGTCGTTCCTTTGCCAGGTGCAGACAATCCAGCGTTCGGCGGGCCGCTCTGTTGTGGCCGCCGCGGCATACCGGTCAGGCGACCGGCTGGTGGATGAGCGCCTGGCGATGGAGTTCGACTTCGCCGCCAAGGATGGCATCGAGCACGCGGAAATTCTGGCGCCCGCCGGTGCGCCTCCAGCCTTCCGGGACCGCGAGGTGCTGTGGAATGCGGCCGAGGCGCAGGAGTCGCGGAAGGACGCCGTGCCGGCCCGGGAGTTGCTCCTGGCCCTGCCGCACGAACTGACCTTCGAGCAGCGGCGCGACCTCGTCCGGGCCTTCGTTTCAGAGCATCTGGTGGGGCAGGGGATGATCGCCGATGTGGCGATGCACCGGCCCGGAAAAGAGGGCGATCAGCGCAATTTCCACGCCCATGTGCTGGTCACGACGCGCTCTGTCGGACCCGCGGGATTCGGGCGAAAGCCGCCGGAATGGTGGAGCCCGCAGGCGGTGCGTAGGTGGCGCGCGGCGTGGGCCGAAACGCAGAACCAGCACCTGCATCGACACCTTGGCCCAGACGCCCCGCAGGTCTCGCATCTGTCCCACGCCGAGCGGGGCCTCGATCGCGAGCCTGGTGTTCACCTTGGACCCACGGCTTCGGCCTTGGAGCGCAAGAACATCGCTTCCGAACGGGGCGAGCAGAACCGCGATACGGCCGCGCACAACCGCAAGCGGGCAGAGCTTCGGCGGGACTTTCAGGAGACCGCCGATCGGCTTGTTGAAGCCGTGCCCCTGATCTCGGTGCCGGTCGCCAAACTGGTCCAGGAGGCCGAGCAGATGCGGGTGCGCATGGTCGCCGAGCGCGACGGCTGGGCGGCTGAGCGGGCGGGCTTGGGCGGTCCGAAGATCGAGACCGCTGGGCAGATTGAACGGGCGCTGACGGCGGAGGCGGCACGTGAGCGTGCGCTCGCCAAGGCCCGGCTCGCCCGTGTCGAAGGGCGCGTTGCCGGGGTGCGGTCCAAGCGGCTGAACCTGGTCCAATGGGTGCGCAATCCGGCCCGGATGATCTGGGCGAAGCACGCCGAGCTGAACGCCATTGCCCGGGCGCGCTCGGCGCTCCGGCGGGCTGACCTGCAGCTTGAGGTTCGTGCGTCCTGGGCACGTTCGCCGCAGGGCCAGGCCTACGTGGCGGCGCGCCGAGGACCGCAGCTGGAGACCGCCGCCGATGTCGCTCGTCGCAAGCGAACCCTGGAGCGGAAAGTCAAACGTGCGGACAAGCGGATCGCCGGCGCCACGCGGACCTTCAACGACTTGCGGGTCGCCCAGGCGTTGGGGCAGGGCGAGCTCCGCGTGCCGGCCAAGGTCCCCGACGAAACCCGCTTCATCCGCGACATCGGCGGGCCCGCGCGGGAGGCGGTGATGCGCTTCCCGGCTCCGGCCCGCCAACAGGCCGTGGAACGGCTCAACCGAGGACTGGGGCGCGTCATCGGACGTGGCTTCATTCCGGGCTCTTAGGGCAGGAGAGGGACGATGAACGCCTCAACGCGCGCCTCGATCATCCTGCCTTTGGCGGCCCTGTCGATCCTTCTCGGCCTGACCCTGGCCACCCAGATGGTGGCGCAGACCTATGGCTATCCGCGCGAATTCGGGGCCGGCGCCTTCGACCTCGGGACAGTGCGGGTCTATGCGCCCTGGTCCTTCGTCGGCTGGTACATGCGCTTCCAACCGAGCTATCCGAAGCCGTTCGATCTGGCGGGCCTGGCTGCCTTGGCCGTCGCGCTGACGCCGGTGATGCTGGCGGCGCTGCTGACCCGCCGATCGCAGCGCGAGCCCAAGGCCTTTGGCCGGGACGCCTGGGCCGACGTCGATGACGTGCGGCGCGCCAAACTCTTTGGCCCGGGCGGACAAACCAGCGGTCAGATCAGCGGCCGGGTGCTCGGCCGTTTCAATGGCCGATACCTGACCTATGGCGGGATCGAGCACGCCATCATCGTGGGGGCGTCGCGGAGCGGGAAGGGGGCCGGGCATGTGGTCCCGACCCTGATCGCCTGGCCGCACAGCGCCTTCATCTATGATCGCAAGGGCGAGCTCTGGCACATCACCGCCGATCACCGGAAGACGTTCAGTCACGTCTTCTATTTCTCCCCGACCGACCCCAACACCGTCCGCTGGAATCCGCTGTTCGAGGTCCGCAAGGGGCCGATGGAGATCGCCGATATCCAGAACGTGGTCGGGATCCTGGTCGATCCGTTGGGCCGCAAGGCCGGCGATCTGAACTTCTGGGACCAGAGCGCGACGGACTTCTTTACCGCGATCATTCTGCACGTTCTCTACAGCGAGGCGGACACCAAGAAGAACCTGGCCCAGGTCCGGCGGCTGCTGATCAACATCGAGCCGACCCTGCACGCGATGATGAACACCCAGCACCGCTGGCGGCCGGACTATCATGCGGCGGATGGGCTCGCGCGCGACGCCAAGGGCACGCCGATCGCCGAGATCCACCCCGAGGTCCTGCTGGGGGCGACGGCGCTCTCGACCATGGACGAGCGCGTGAAATCCAATGTCCTGGCCACCTGCCGGGCGTCACTGTCGCTGTGGGCGGATCCGTTGGTGGAGTACGCGACCAGCTGGTCGGACTTCTCCATCGGCGACCTGGTCTGCTCCGAGGCGCCGGTGTCCTTCTACATCATCACGCCGCAGGCCCATGCCGACCGCCTGGCGTTCCTGGTGCGGGTGTTCACGCGCCAGACGATCAACAGTCTGATGGAGCATGAGCATTTCGACAGCCGCCGCCGGCGCAAACTGCACCGGCTCCTGCTGCTGCTCGACGAGTTCCCGAAGCTCGGCAGTCTTCCGTTCCTGGAAAACGCCATGGGCGAGATGGCCGGCTACGGGATCACCGCCCACCTGATCTGCCAGAGCTTCAACGACGTGTTTTCCAAGTACGGGGACAAGACGCCGCTGTTCGACAACATGCACATCACGGCGTGCTTCGCGACCTCGGAGCCCACCAGCATCGACAAGGTGACGCGCCGGGCGGGCAAGGCGCTGGAGATGCGCG
>JAYVDG010000644.1:0-8467 GCA_043749525.1 Phenylobacterium sp. | reverse complement strand
GGTCTTCGGCCGCATCGGCGACCGGGTGGGGCGCAAGGGCGCCTTCCTGTTCACCGTGGTGCTGATGGGCGGGGCCACTGTGGCCATCGGCCTCCTGCAGTCCTACGCGCAGGCCGGCCTGTGGGCGCCAGCCCTGCTGGTCTTGATGCGCATCCTGCAGGGCTTCGCGCTCGGCGGCGAATATGGCGGCGCCGCCATCTATGTGGCCGAGCACGCACCCCCCGGCGCTCGCGGACGGTCCACCAGCTGGGTGCAGACCTCGGCGGCCTTCGGCCTGTTCGCCGCCCTGCTGGTGATCCTGGCCACCCGTATCGTGGTGGGCCGGGTCGCCGGACCCGAGGCCTTCGACGCCTGGGGCTGGCGCATCCCGTTCCTGTTCTCGGCGGGCCTACTGGCGATCTCCATCTTCATGCGCCTGAAGCTCTCGGAGAGCCCGGCCTTCGCCAAGATGAAAGAGGAGGGCGAGGTTTCGAAAGCGCCGTTCACAGAAGCCTTTGGCGCCTGGAAGAATCTGAAGATCGTGATCCTGGCGCTGGTGGCCATCATGTTCGCCCAAGGCGCGGTCTGGTACACGACCTTCTTCTACACCCAGACCTTCCTGGACAAATTCCTCAAGGTCCCGGCCGAGACCATCAACCTGCTGATGATGGCCGCCACCGCGGTCAGCGCCATCTTCTACGTCGTCTTCGGCTGGCTGTCGGACAAGGTGGGCCGTAAGCCGGTGATGCTGTTTGGCATGACCCTGATGCTGATCGCCTACTTCCCCGGCTTCCACATGCTGGCCAGGACCGCCAACCCGGCCCTGGCCGAGGCCGAGGCCCGCACGCCGATCGTGGTGGTGGCCGACCCCGCCGAATGCTCCCTGCAGTTCGACCCCGTGGGCAAGGCCGCCTTCACCTCCTCCTGCGACATCGCCAAGAGCACCCTGGCCAACGCCGGGGTCTCCTACAACAACGAGAAGGGCGCACCCGGCGCCAAGGCCCAGGTGAAGATCGGCGAGAGCGTCATCGAGTCCGGCTCCATCGCCGGCCTGCCCAAGGACGCCGCCAAGGCCGCGAAAACCGCGATCGAGGGCCGCATCAAGGGCGGGCTGACCGCCGCCGGCTATCCGGCCAAGGCTGATCTCGCGCGGATGAACCTGCCCGGCGTGTTCGGGGTGCTGCTGGTGTTCGTGATCGCCGCCACCGCCCTGTTCGGCCCCATCGCCGCCTGCCTGGTGGAGCTGTTCCCCACCCGCATCCGCTATACCGCCATGTCCCTGCCCTACCATATCGGCACCGGCTGGGTCGGGGGCTTCGTGCCCTTCACCGCCTTCGCCATCGTGGCGGCGGTCGGCAATATCTATTCCGGCCTCTGGTATCCCTTCGCCTTCACCGCGATCTCGGTGGTCACCTGCCTGCTGTTCCTGCCCGAGACCAACAAGCGGTCCCTGCACGACTAGGCGCCTTCTCCCTCCCCGACCCGGGGAGGGAGGGCCGCTAGGCCAACCCCTTCAGCGCCGCTTCGAACGCCGGCGTCTTCATGCCCTTCAGCGCCTCGGCGAGCCGCGCCTTGCCGTAGGCGACCTGCCCGTCCCAGCCGTCCAGCTGGAAGGTCCCGGCGCCGAGGCTCTGGTGGACGTCGGCCAGCGACGGGCCGTCCAGACCTCCGGCCGCCCGTTCCCCCGGCCGCATCCTGGCCACCGCGGTCAGCATGATCAGGCCGTAGAACAGATGGTTCACCTGCCGCATGACCACGTGCCGCGCCCGCTGCCGGGCATCGGGCGCCTGGCCGAAATAGGTGCGCAGCAGCAGCTCTTCCTGGGCCGGGTCATGGGTGATGAAGTTGGCCAGGGTCGCCAGGTCCACGTGCCGGTCGGCCAGGAACGAGCTTTCCCAGTCGATGAACCAAAGCCGCCGCCCGTCATAGAGGATGTTGCGCGGGTTCAGGTCGTTGTGGCTGGAGACCAGGTCGGCGGGATCGGTGCGGTAGGCGGCCCGGATCGCGCCGTAGTGGTCCAGCAGGTCGCAGGTCGCCTCAGGCGCCAGCAGGCCGGTGGTCTGGAAGCCCGCGAGGACGGCGTCCATGCCCGCCATATAGTCCACCAGCGGCGGGAAGGCAGGCGCCTGGTGTAGGGCCCGGATCGCCTGGGCCCCCTCGACGATCAGGTCCTCCCGCGTACCGGCATAGTCCTGCGCCCAGGACTGTTCGGGGATGAGCTCCATGATCGCCACCCCGTCGGCCGCGTCGGCGTAGCGGACCCGCGGCGCCAGGCAGGCCTGGGCGGCGATGGCCATGCAGCGGTACCAGCGGCCGGGGTCCTTGAAGCCGTCGCGCTCGGTCTCGATGCGCAGCAGGTAGGCGATGCCCCCCACCCGGATCCGATAGGTCAGGGCGCCGGAGAGGCCGCCGCTCACCGTGGCGACGCTGTCCATCTCCGCTGTGCCGAAGGTCGCCAGCAGGGCGCGCTCGACGTCGGGGCGTTTGGCGTGGGGAATGGGCATGGGTGCGGCTCCGGGGCAAGCGCCGCGTTTTACCCGGATATAATAGGAAGTCAATATTACCCGGATAAATACCTAGGGCGCACCTCTAGACGTGCGGGTGGCCAAACGTCCCACCAAATCCGAGACCAGCACCGCGCCCACGGCGATGGCCGCGGCCACCAGGCACAGCATTCCGGCCCGTGCCTCATCCCCCGGCGACTGGGTCGCGCTGTAGATCGCCGCCGGCAGGGTCAGGGTCTCGCCGGGGATGGCGGCGACAAAGGTGATGGTCGCCCCGAACTCCCCCAGCGCCTTGGCGAACCCCAGGATCGCGCCGGCCGCTACGCCCGGCAAGGCCAGCGGCAGGGTGATGCGGAAGAACCGCACCAGAGGCGGGGCGCCCAGCGTGCGAGCCACCTCATCCACCTCCCGGTCCAGGGCCTCGATGGCCAGCCGCATCGGCCGCACCATCAGCGGGAAGGCCATGATCCCGGCGGCCAGGGCCGCGCCGGTCCAGTCGAAGGCGAAGACGATCCCCACCTTCTCCAGGGTCTCGCCGATCAGTCCGCGCCGCCCGAACAGCAGCAGCAGGCCATAGCCCGTCGCCACCGGCGGGAGCACCAGCGGCAGCGTTACTAGCACGTCCAGCAGCACCCGGACCGCGAACCTGCCTCGCGCCTGGGCCATGGCCGTGGCCAGCGCCAACGGAAGACCAAGAGCGGTGGCGACCAGGGCCACCTTCAGGGACAGGTGGATCGCCGCCCAGTCGTCGGGGGTCAGCGCTATCACGAGGCGGACGCCAGAACCTCGACGGCCACCCCGGCGGCGGCCAGAATCCGCACCTCTTCCGCGGGCGGCGCCTGAACCACCACCCGGACCACCCGGCGGCCGGAACGGGCCAGGGCGACCATCGCCTCGGGGGTGGCCTCATCCGGCGTCATCCGCTCGGCGTCGCGCCGCGCCATCGCCAGGATGTCGGGGTCGGCGGTCGGATCGGCGGCGATCACATCGGCGGCGGCGAGGGCTCGGCTGGCGCGAAGGGTCAGCAGGTCGGCGGGCCCACGGCCGGCCACGAACTGGACCTTGCCGGCCGCCTTGGCGTCCTGGGCGATGGCGGCGCGGAACAGGCCCTGGGCCTTTTCCATGTCGCCGCCCTGGGCGGCTTCGGCGACCGCGCCCGACAGGGTTTCGCGAAGAAAGGCGCGCCGGGCGTGCAGCTCGGGAAACTTGGCGCGCACATCGTCCTGGAATTTCTGGAACAGGGCGGCGACCCGGCCCGCGCCCTCCGGCACCCGCTGTTCGATATCGTTGCGCAGCATGGTGGCCAGCATTGGGGAGGCGCCGCCGGTGCCGATGGCCGCCACCACCTCGCCGCGGTCGATGACCGCGGGCGTGGTGAAGTCGCAGAGCTCGGGACGGTCGGTGACATTGACCAGCACGCGGGCCGCCCGCGCCGCCGCGGCCGCCCCCTTGGCGAAGGCCTCGTCCTCGCCGTCGATGAACACCAGCAGGGCGCCGGAATAGCTGCCGGTCAGGAAGGCGTCAGGGCCCTCCACCCGCACGAGCGTCGCCGGCGAAGAGGCCAGCAGCCGCAGCTTGGTCTGCGCGGCCTCGCCCGATCCGGCCACGACGATCCTGGCGCCGGCCAACGGGAAATAGGCGGGGAAGGCGTCCACCCTAACCGGTTCTGCAGTTCCGGTAGGGCCCGGCCGCCGCGCCGTCCAGGTCGGCGTTCGAGCCCTTGGTGGTGAGCGTCACGCCGCTGGCCGAGAAGATCGGATCGCCGTGCTTCTTCTTCACCTGGCGCAGGGTGGTGGTTTGGCCACCGGCGGTGACCCGCACGATCCGGCCGTCCAAGGCGTAGGAGGCCACGAATCGCTTCCCGGCCCCGCAGGCATAGGTCATGGGCGCGTCGCTGGCGTCTTCAGGCGCGACGGTGGCGCAGCCGGCGAGGACGAGGCCTGCGGCAAGCGCGATCCAGGGGGCGGCTCTCATTTCAACCCCTTCAGATAGGCCACCACCGCGGCGCGGTCGGCGGGCGCGGCGACGCCGCTGGGCATCTTCGTCCCGGGCGCGAACTTGGCGGGCGTGGTGAGGAAGGCGTCGAGATTGGCGTCGGTCCAGGTGGCGCCGGCCTTGGCGGTCAGGCCGGCGGAATATTTGAAGTCCGACAGGCTGGCGATCTTGCGGCCGGCTACCCCGACCAGGCTGGGCCCCATGGGCGAGCTCTTGGCGGCATGGCAGGTCTTGCACTGGAACTGGAAGGTCTTGGCCCCGTCGGCGGCCAGGGCGGGAGACCCCGTCAGCAGCCCGGCGATGGCGAGAATGGCGAGAACACGGCGTGTCATGAAACCCCTCCGGAGACGTCGTCGATCTACCTAGCGCGTCGCGGCGACGCCCGCCACGACGGCGACATTTACCGCGGCGACTAAACGACGTTAAGATGATCGACAAAGCGCATTCGGGAGGGACACACCCATGGCCATGACACTCGACGTGAACGGCAAGCCCCTGGCGGTGAAGGCCGCGCCCGACACGCCCCTGCTGTGGGTGCTGCGCGACGAACTGGGCCTGACCGGCTCCAAGTTCGGCTGCGGCGTGGCCCAGTGCGGCGCCTGCACGGTGCTGGCCGACGGCCAGCCGATCCGCTCCTGCTCCATGCCCATCGAGGGTCTGGCCGGGGTGAAGATCACCACCATCGAGAGCCTGGGCGGGAGCAGCCCGCTGCAGCAGGCCTGGGTGAAGCACGACGTGCCGCAGTGCGGCTATTGCCAGTCGGGCCAGTTGATGAGCGCCACGGCCCTGTTGGCCGCCAAGCCCAATCCCACCGACGCCGACATCGACGCGGCGATGGACGGCAACATCTGCCGTTGCGGGACCTATCAGCGGATCCGGGCGGCCATCAAGGACGCTGCGGGCATGGCCTCCGCCACGCCTATGCCCGCCACCCCCGTCGCGGCGACCGCCGCCCCGGCCAAGAGCTAGGAGCGGAACGCCATGAACAAGATTCTCTCCGCGCGCGAAGTCCTCACCGCCACCCGGCGCGACCTGGTGGTCGGCGCGACGCTAGTGGGCGGCGCCCTTTTGGTGGGCTGCTCCCCCGGCGACCTGCTCAGCGTCGGCGCCAAGGAAGACTTCGGCGCCTTCGGACCTTTCATCAAGATCGGCGCCGACGGCGCGGTGACGGTGATCTCCAAGCACATCGAGTTCGGCCAGGGCAACCATGCGGGCCTGGCGGCCATCGTCGCCGAGGAACTGGACGCCGACTGGTCCAAGGTGACGGTCGAACAGGCCCCCGCCATCGCCAAGGTCTACGCCAACACCGGCATGGGCGTGCAGGGCACCGGCGGGTCTTCCGCCATCTCCAACTCCTGGAACCAGCTGCGCCAGGCCGGTGCCGGCGCCAAGGCGATGTTCGTCGAGGCCGCGGCCAATAAGTGGAACGCGCCCGTGGGCGAGATCACGGTGAAGGACAGCGTCGTCAGCCACGCCAAGACCGGCAAGTCGGCCACCTTCGCGCAACTGCTGCCCGAGGCCGGCAAGGTCACCCCGCCCAAGGCGCCGGTGCTGAAGGATCCCAAGACCTTCACCCTGATCGGCACCGACCGCGTGCGCCGCAAGGACGCCCAGGCCAAGAGCGACGGCACCGCCCGCTTCACCCAGGACGTCCACCTGCCCGACATGCTGACCGCCATGGTCGCCCACGCCCCGCGCTACGGCGCCAAGGTGGCCAGCTTCGACGCCGCCGACGCCAAGAAGGTCCCGGGGGTCGTGGAGGTCTACCAGATCCCCACCGGCGTCGCTGTGGTCGCCGAGAACACCTGGGCCGCCCGCAAGGGCCGGGAGGCCCTGAAGGTGACCTGGGACGAGAGCGGCGCCGAGAAGGCCAGCTCCGAGACCATGGCGGCGAATTATCGCCAGTGGGCGGCCGGCAAGGGCAAGCTGCCGGAAAAGACCGAGTGGGCCGCCTTCGAAACCAAGGGCGACGCCGCCAAGAAGGTCCAGGGCACGATCTTCGAGACCACCTACGACTTCCCCTATCTCGCCCACGCGGCCATGGAACCGATGAACTGCGTGGCCCAGGTCGGGGTCGGCAAGGCCAAGCTGACCTTCGGTTCGCAGATCCCCACCATCGACCAGCTCAACACCGCCAAGATCGTCGGCATGCTGCCGGGCGCTGTGGAGATCGAGACCCTGTTCGCCGGAGGCTCCTTCGGACGCCGCGCCAACTTCCAGTCGGACTACGTCGCCGAGTGCGTCGAGATCGCCAAGAAGGTCGGCAAGATGCGGCCGGTGAAGCTGGTCTGGACCCGCGAGGACGATATGGCGGCGGGTTATTTCCGCCCCCTGACCCACCACGCCCTGAAGATCACCCTCGACAAGGACGGCTACCCCGTCGCCTGGCGCCACCGCGTGGTCACCCAGACCCTGATGAAGGGCTCGCCGATCCCGTCCAAGGGCATCGACGAGACCACGGTCGAGGGCGCCAAGGGGTCGCCCTATCTGAAGGCCACCCCGGTGGTGGACGGCCAGGTGCTGATGCCCGACGTGGGCGTGCCGGTGCTGTGGTGGCGTTCGGTGGGGGCGACCCACACCGCCTTCGTCATGGAGCACACCATCGACCAGCTGGCCCGCAAGGCCGGCAAGGACCCGGTGGCCTATCGCCGGACCCTCTATGAGAAGGCCGGGGCGACCCGCCATCTGGCGGTGCTGAACCTTGCCGCCGAGAAGGCCGGCTGGGACAAGCCCGCAACCGCCGGCTGGTCGCGCGGCGTCGCCGTGCACGAGAGCTTCGGCACGCTCGTCGCCCAGGTGGCCGAGGTGAAGCTGGTGGACGGCCAGCCCAAGGTCGGCCGCGTGGTCACCGCCGTCGACTGCGGAACCGCGATCTCGCCCGACCAGATCGCCGCCCAGATGGAAGGCGGCATCTGCTACGGCCTGTCGGCGGCGATGTTCGGCAAGGTGACCCTAAAGGACGGCGTGGTCGAGCAGACCAACTTCGACACCTACCGGGTGCTGCGCAACTCCGAGGCCCCGACGGTGGAGACCTATATCGTCCCCTCGGGAAACGCGCCGTCGGGCACCGGCGAGCCCGGCACCCCGGTCATCGCGCCCGCCGTCGCCAACGCCCTGCTGGCCCTCAACGGCCAGGCGACCACGAGCCTGCCCTTCGTGAAGGCCTAGTCGCCGAGAAGGTCGCCCAAATCCCGGACGCCGTGGAGGATCCTCAGGATCTCCACGGCGTCTGAGGTGGCTCGATAGAAGATGATGTAGTCACCAACCGCCCAACTCCGCAGGTTGGTCAGGAGTTCAGGCCGCAGCCTGCCCAACTCCGGGAAGGCGGCGAGTCTTTCCTCCGCGTCGTAGATGCGAGAGGCAACCCGGTCGGCGGCGTTTGCATTGTCCAACGCGATCGTCAGCCAGATGTTGCTGAGTCCTGAAGGGCGACCGGTCTCCGCAACAGCCTAGCCATTCTGGCGTTCGGCCAAGGCTTTCCGGTTGCGGGCAAGGAACACGTCCAGTGGTTCGCGTTCCACTGGTTCGCCGCTGTCGATGCCCTCTTGGAACAGTCGCCGCAGTTCCAGCAGCTTGGCGGCGCGACGCTCACGCTTGTCCGTCCAATCCCGAAGCGCCTCGCGGATCACCTCGCTGGACGAGGCGTAGTCCCCCGTCCGAACGGCGACCCGAACCTGCTCTGCCAATTCACCGGTCAGGGCGATGGAAAGTTTTTCGACCTTGGACATGACAAGTCTCCCTGGCGAAGAAATACTACTTCTTCGCACCGCCGCCGAGATCGGCTGGCTTGTCGATATCGAACAACACCCCGTCGTCAGGGGCCTCGATCAGCACCAGCCGGTCGCCCAAGCCCTGCAGCACGGCCCGCGCGCCGGCGTCGCCCTTGAGGGTCAGCAGTTGCGGGATCAGGGCCGCGCCGATCACCGCGGGGTGGCCGCGCTTGCCGTGGAAGGTGGCCGCGGCGGCCGGTGCCCCGTCCCGGACCGCCC
>JAYVDG010000643.1:0-3088 GCA_043749525.1 Phenylobacterium sp. | reverse complement strand
CCCCGACCAGTTCAAGACCTTCCCCCTGCCCACCTATGCCGAGATCAAGGTGGCGGTCGGCACCTACGAACCGGTGCAGGAGCGTTTCAAGGCGTTCGAACCCGAGGCCATCCACATCGCCACCGAAGGCCCGCTGGGCCTGGCGGCGCGGCGCATCTGCGTGGAATGGAAGCTACCCTTCACCACCAGCTACCACACCCGTTTCCCGGAATATGTCTCAGCCCGCCTGCCGCTGCCGCTGGCCGCCGGCTACGCCTACATGAAGTGGTTCCACAAGCCCTCGGGCCGGCTGATGGTGGCCACGCCGACCATGCGCGACGAGCTGGAGCATCACGGCTTCCGCAACATCACCGCCTGGTCGCGCGGCGTCGACACCGAGGCCTTCCGCCCCCGGGGCGAGGGAGAGCCCGACGTCTATGAGGGTCTCGCGCGGCCGGTCTTCCTGTCGGTGGGCCGGGTGGCGGTGGAGAAGAACATCGAGGCCTTCCTGGGCCTGGACCTGCCCGGCACCAAGGTGGTGGTGGGCGACGGCCCGCAGACCGAGGAGCTGAAGGCCAAGTACCCGGAGGTGGTGTTCCGCGGCTTCAAGATGGGCGAGGAACTGGCAGCCCACTTCGCCTGCGCCGACTGCTTCGTCTTCCCCTCGCTCACCGACACCTTCGGCCTGGTGATCCTGGAGGCCATGGGCACCGGCACGCCCGTGGCGGCCTATCCGGCGCCCGGGCCTATCGACATCATCCCGGGCAGCAACGCCGGCGTCCTGGCCGGCAGCGCCACCGAGGGCCTGCGCGAGGCCTGTCTCGAAGCCCTGAAGCTGGACCGCAGACAAGTCCGCGCCTTCGCCGAGGGCTTTTCCTGGCGCGCCTGCGCCGAGGACTTCGTGCGCAACCTGCAGCCCTATCCCGAGCCCGAGAAGACGCGGTTCTGGCGCCGGCTGCGCCGGCTGGCGCGCGTGCGGCGTCGCCGGCCCGAAGCGGCTTAGCCGAGTTCGCCTTCGCCTCTCCGCCTCAATGGCGAGAGGCGAAGAGCAAGAAAAACGCCGCGATCCCGGGGGACCGCGGCGCTCTCTTGGCGTGCCGGTATGAGGGGGCTCAGGAGGCCGGACGCGCCATGGAAGGAAGCTTGGCCGCGGCGGCCTGCTGGCTGTCGTGCTGGGCCGCGGGCAGCGGGATCAAGCCGCGGCTCTGGAGATAGCCGCCCCGACCGGTCGCCGCATTGGACGTGAACTCCTTGAGGAAATCCTGGAGACCGGCGGTGACGCCGATCTGCGACTTCTTCACGTAGATGTAGAGCGAGCGCGACAGTGGATAGGAGCCGTCCGAGATGGTCGCCGGCGAAGGCTTTACGCCGTTGACGCTGGCGCCCTTGATCTTGTCCATGTTCTCTTCGAGGTAGGACCAGCCGAACACGCCGAGCGCACCCGGCGTCTTGGTCAGGGTGCCGACGATGGCGTTGTCGTTTTCGCCGGCGTCCACCCAGCCGTCCTTACGGAGCGGGTCGACCATTTCCTTGAACTTCTTCTCGTCGTTGGTGCGAAGGGCGTCGGCGGTGGGGAACTTGCGCGCGCCCGCCTCGACGGCCAGCTCGAGGAAGGCGTCGCGGGTGCCAGACGAGGGCGGCGGGCCATAGACCTGGATGCGGGCGCCGGGTAGGCCGGCGCCGATCTCATTCCAGGTGGTGTAGGGGTTCTTCACGAACTGGCCCTTGCTCAGCACGTTGGCCGACAGGCCGAGATAGAGATGCTCGGTTTTGAACGCGTAGTCGGCGCCGTCCTTGTCGGTGGCCACCACGATGCCGTCGAAGCCGATCTTGATCTGGACGATGTCCTTCACGCCCTTGGCGGCGCAGGCGTCGAATTCCGACTTCTTCATCGGACGCGAGGCGTTGGCGATGTCGGGGAAGACGTCGCCAACGCCGCCGCAGAACAGCTTAATGCCGCCGCCGGTGCCAAGGCTCTCGATCTTCGGCGACTTCTTGCCGGTCTTCTTGGCGTAGTTCTCCGACACGCGGGTGGCGAAGGGGAAGACGGTGGAGGACCCGGCGGCCCAGACGTAGTCGCGGGCGGCCCAGGCCGGCGCGCCGGCGCCCAGCAGGGCGGCGGCGGCGCAGCCAAGCAGCGCCTTCAGTTGAACGGCTTTCATCTCATGTCTCCTGGTTCGCTCGCCAAGCACCCTGGCGACAGCTATGGAACGACGCGTGATTTGTACAATATCGAACAGATTGCGACGCCCAAGGATCAAACTGGGTAGCTGCAGCGGGGCCAATCGGGGGGTCGGCCAGACCGGGCCCCAAGGATCCAGAGAAGTCGATGTGATCACGAAATGGCAGAAGGGCGGCGCCTTAGGGAGCCGCCCTTCGCTATTTCAGGACCGTCGCCGACCCCTAGTATTTCACGCGCAGTTCGACGCCATAGGTACGCGGCGGGTTGAAGTTGCCGTAGTCGCCGATCGTGCCGCGGTTGGCGGCCGAGATGCGGTAGATGTGCGACTCGTCGAGCAGGTTGCGAACCCAGAACGACACGCTGGCGGAGGCGCCGCCGCCGGCCATGTTGATGTCGGCGAGGGCCACGTTGCCGTTGACGATGAAGCTGGAGTCGGTCTTCACGGCGACGTTCTGAACCAGCTTCCCGGTCGGCGACACGTCGGCGAACTCGGTCTGGAAGGCGTACTGCGCATCCGCGTAGTTGGCGTCCAGGTGGGTGCGCAGGGTCATGTCGCCGAACGGGGTCTCATAGTCGATGTAGGCCGACGCGGCGTGCGGCGGGGTATAGACCACGTTCACCGGGAAGGGTGTGCCCAGCGGGACGTCGGCGTTGCCGGTGAAGGGGAACGGCGCCGGCGGGATCTTCACGTCGGTGTAGGCGTAGGAGACGCCCACCGTCATGCCCTCCATGACCCGGGCGATCACGTCAGCTTCGAAGCCGCGGATTTTCGAGGTGCCGGCGGAGTTGCGCGTCTCTTCGGTGTGCGCGCCCTGGGTGGGGCTGCCCGGGGTGGTGTCGACGTTGTCGAAGTCGATCTGGCTATTGTCGCGATCCATGGCGTAGGCCGCCAGGTTGACGCGCAGGCGACGGTCCAGCAGGTCCATC
>JAYVDG010000642.1:0-3095 GCA_043749525.1 Phenylobacterium sp. | reverse complement strand
CCGGATGGCCTTGCGGTAGAGCGGGTCGCAGCAGTCGGTGTCCAGAAGCACGGCGTCCACGCCGAAGGCCGCAGCGTTGCGGAACAGGCCGCCCATATTGTCGTGGTTGGCGATCCCCGACAGCGCCAGGACCAGCGCGCCCTCCCCCAGTCCGGCCAGCAGGCCGGCCGCGGCCGGTGGCGTGCGCCGGCGGCCCAGCGCCAGGATGCCGCGATGGATATTGAACCCCACCACCGCGTCCATGGCCTCCTGGCTGGCCGAATAGACCGGCACGTCCTCCGGCAGCCCGGCGATCAGGTCGGCCAGCCCCGCCACCCGCTTGCGGGCGATCATCAGCGAGACCGGCTCGCACAGCGGCGAGCGGGCCAGCACGTTGAGCACCACCTCGCCCTCGGCCACGAACAAGCCTTCGCGTCCGACGAGGTCGCGCTCGCGCACGTCGCGATAGGCGGCGACGCGCGGGTCGGCGGGGTGGTCGATCAGGATGGGCATGATGCCCGAGCTACCAGATCTTCACCCGGTCGGCGGGGGCCAGGTAGAGCTTCTCCCCCGGCTTGGCGCCGAAGGCCCCGTACCAGGCGTCGAGGTTGCGCACCGTGTCGGCGCGGTACTCGGCCGGCGAGTGCCCGTCGGTCAGCAGGGCGCGGCGCAGGGCCGCCTCGCGATACTTGCCCCGGTAGTTCTGCGCCCAGCCGTAGAAGAACCGCTGATCGGCGCTCACCCCATCGATCACCGGCGGCGGCGCCCCGTTCAGCGACAGGTGGTAGGCGTCATAGGAGGTCGCCAGCGCCGCCAGGTCGGCGATGTTCTCGCCCAGGGTCAGGTCGCCGTTCACCGCCAGGTCCGGTAGCGGCTTGTAGCCGTCATACTGGGCCGACAACTGCTTCGTGGAGGCCTTGAAGTGGGCCATGTCGGCGTCGGTCCACCAGTTGTGGACATTGCCGTGCGCGTCGAACAGGGCCCCGGCGTCGTCGAAACCGTGGCTGATCTCGTGGCCGATCACCCCGCCGATGGCGCCGTAGTTCACTGCCGGGTCGGCATTGGGATCGAAGAACGGCGGCTCCAGGATGGCGGCCGGGAAGCTGATGGAGTTCTGCATCGGCGCGTTCAGCGCATTGACCGTCTGGGGCGTCATGTACCACTCGCCGCGGTCCACCGGCTGTCCCAGCTTGGCGAGGTTGCGGCGGTACTCGAAGAGTTCGCCCCGCTGCCAGTTGCCGTAGGCGTCGCCGGCCACGATGTTTAGGCCGGAATAGTTGCGCCACCTGTCGGGATAGCCAACGCCGATCTGGAAGTTGGCCAGCTTCTCGTGGGCCTTGGCCTTGGTGGCCGGGTCCATCCAGTCCAGCCGGTCGATCCGGTGGCCGAAGGCCGCCAGGATATTCTTCACCATGCCCTCGACCTCCGCCTTGGATTCCGGCGGGAAGTATTTGGCGACATAGAGTTTTCCGATCGCCTCACCCAGAGCGTCGCCGGTGCGGTCCACGCCGCGCTTCCAGCGCTCCTGTTGCTGCGGCGTGCCCGACAGCTCGGTGCTGTTGAAGGCGAAGTTCTCGTCGACGAAGGCCTTGGAGAGGTAGGGCGACCCGCGCTCCACCGTGTGGAAGGCCAGGTAGTCCTTCCAAGCCGCCAGCGGCTCGGACGCCACCAGCCTGGCCTCGCCGGTGATGGCGGTGGACTGCCAGGCGCCGAACATCGGCTGATCGGCCAGGCCCGCGGCGGTGAGGAAGGCGTCCCAGTCCATGCCGGGTGCCTTCTTGGCCAGCTCGACGCGGGACCATTGGACGTTGGTCTTGGCGATCTCGAAGGTGTCGGACGCGGTCCAGTGGCTGGCCGCGATCTTGGTCTCCAGAGCCAGGATCCGGGCGGCGCGCGCATCCACGTCGCTGAAGCCGGCCAGCCGCAGCTGATTGGCGGCGTGAGCCTTGTACTTGGCCCGCAGGTCCACGTACTTCGCGCCGGCGTCCAGATAGTAGGTGCGGTCGGGCATGCCCAACCCGCCTTGGATGATGTAGGGCAGGTAGCGCTTTGTATCGTTGAGGTTCTCCACCACCCACAGGCCGAAGATGCGGTCGGTCTTGGTGCTGGTGGCGTTCATGATGTCGACGTCGGCGCGGACCTGCCCGCCCAACTGGGTCGACAGGTCCTTGCGGGTCTTGATCGCCGCGATCTGCGCCAGTTCCGGGGCAAGCGGGGTCGCGCCCTTCGCCTCGATGGCCGCCTCGTCCATGAAGCTGGCGTAGTAGTCGCCGATCATGCGGGCCTCGGACCCGGCGGGGCCTTGGGTCTTGGCGGCCGTCTCGATCAGATCGACGGTGCGCGTGGAGGCGGCCTCCCGTAGGACGGCGAAGGTGTTGTAGCTGGAGCGGTCGGCGGGGATTTCGGTGGTCTTCACCCAGGTCCCGTTGGCGTAGCTGAAGAAGTCGTCACCGGGCTTCACCGAGGCGTCCATCCCAGCGGCGTCAAAGCCGTAAGTCCCGTAGACGGGCTTGGGCTTGGGCGCCTCGGCCACGGGCGCGGGCGCGGGAACCGGCGCGGGCGGGGCGGCGCTCAGGCTGGCGCAGGCCGACAGGATCACCGGCGCGCAGGCGGCCAGCAGCAGCGTTTTCAGGTTGGTCATTGACGAGGCTCCCAAGGGACCGGGCGCGTCACGGCGCGCTCTCAGCGTTTGAGCCTTCATACACCGGCAAGCGGGTTTGGCCTCCGCCGTCGGATTAATCTTCTGTCATGTGAGACGCTTAGCGCCGCACATCCAGGCTGTGGTTGGAGCGCATCGCCTCGACATCCGCCAGGGTCGCCAGGTTGAAGTCGCCGGGCGTGGCGTGTTTCAGCACCGCGGCGGCCACGGCGAACTCCAGCAGGTCGGCCTCCGCCATCCCGGTCAGCAGGCCGTGGATCACCCCGGCGGCGAAGGCGTCGCCGCCGCCGATGCGGTCGATGATGGGGTTCAGCGGCCGACTCTGCGTGCGCCAGGCGCCGTCGCGGGAGAACAGGAAGCCCGCCAGGTCATGGTGGTTGACCGTGTGCTGCACCCGGTCGGTACAGGCCAGGCGCGCAAGGTTCGGCCAGGCCTTGAAAGCCATGTCGGCGGCCCA
>JAYVDG010000641.1:0-3096 GCA_043749525.1 Phenylobacterium sp. | reverse complement strand
CCACGCCGCGCATGACGGCCACGCCGCTCACGATGACCACGGGCACGCGGCGCACGACGACCACGGGCACGCCGAAACCCACGCCGTCGCCCATGACGGGCACGCGGCGCACGACGACCACGGGCACGCGGCTCACGACGACCACGGCCATGCCGAGACCCACGCCGTCGCCCATGACGACCACGGTCATGACAGCCACGGCCACGATGCTCATGCGGCGCATGACGATCATGGACACGCCGCCGAGCACCACAAAGAGCCGGAACACGCGCACTAGGGACCGGTCGGGCCTTTTCAGGCCTGCCCGGACCTAGAGACTCGAACGACGGCTATGTTACCTAGCGACGCCGCCCCACATCCGGGGCGGCGTCCGGGAACCACGCCATGCCGACATCGCCGACGACAGAGCTGGCCGCGGACGGCCAAGCCGCGGCGCGGATTGTCCTGCGCGCGCCCGACGACTGGCATGTCCACCTGCGCGATGGCGCGATGCTGGAAGGCGTCGTCGGCTACACCGCCCGCCAGTTCGTGCGCGCCATCGTCATGCCCAACCTCAACCCGCCGGTCACCACGGTCGCGGCGGCGCAGGCCTATCGGAAGCGCATCCTCGCGGCCCTGCCTCACGGGCTGACCTTCGCGCCGCTGATGACCTGCTACCTCACCGACGGGATCGACGCCGCAGAGGTTGAACGGGGCTTCACGGGGGGCGTGTTCACCGCCTGCAAGCTCTATCCGGCCCACGCCACCACCAACTCAGCCCTCGGCGTCACCGACATCGCCAATATCCACGGCGTGCTGGAAGCGATGCAGCGGATCGGCATGCCCCTGCTGGTCCATAGCGAGGTGACCAGCCAAGAGGTGGACATCTTCGACCGCGAGGCCTTCTTCATCACCCAGGTGTTGTCCAAGCTCGTCTCGGACTTCCCGGCGCTGAAGATCGTGGTAGAGCACATCACCACGACCGAAGCCGCCGCCTTCGTGGAGGCCAGCGGCCCCAATGTCGCCGCGACCATCACGCCGCACCACCTGGCGATCAATCGTAACGCCATGTTCGAGGGCGGCATCCGCCCCCACATGTACTGTCTGCCGGTGGCCAAGCGGGAGCCGCACCGCCTGGCCCTGCGCAAGGCCGCCACCTCCGGCTCGGCGAAGTTCTTCCTGGGCACCGATTCCGCGCCCCACCCGGCCGCCGACAAGGAGGCCGCCTGCGGCTGCGCGGGCATCTTCAACGCCCCCTACGCCCTGGAAAGCTACGCCAAGACCTTCGACGAGGAGGGCGCGCTGGACCGGCTGGAAGCCTTCGCCTCCGAGAACGGCCCCCGGTTCTATGGCCTGCCGCTGAACCTCGGAACCGTGACCCTGGAACGGGCGCCGTTCGAGGTGCCCGGCGAGATCACCAACACGCCGTCGAAGGTGGTCCCCTTCCATGCCGGCCAGACCCTGCCTTGGCGCTTCGTTGGTCGGTCGGGCGACTGAGGGCCTGCAGAGCTTCCTTGATCTTGCCCTGCCGCACAGGGCGCCGCATTGAGGGGCCATGTCCCTAGCTGTTCATCTGCCCGCCGCCGGCGCCGTCACCGCCTTCTTCCAAGTCGTGATGATCGACCTGGCCCTGGCCGGCGACAACGCTGTGGCCGTCGGCCTGTCGGCGGCCGGCCTGCCAGAGAAGCAACGCAAGAAGGCCATTATCCTGGGCCTAGCCGGCGCGGTGGTGATGCTGATCGGCTTCGCCCTGATCACCGTCCAGCTGTTGAACGTGGTGGGTCTGCTGCTGGCCGGCGGCTTCCTGCTGCTGTGGGTGTGCTGGAAGATGTGGCACGAACTCGCCGAGCAGGGCCGCGAGGCCTCCGCCGAGGGCGAGCGCGCCCTTGAGGAAGCCACCGGCGTCACCATCGGCGGCCAGCCCAAGCACGCCGCCAAGGCCAAGACCCTGGGCGCGGCCCTGGTGCAGATCCTGATCGCCGACCTGACCATGAGCCTGGACAATGTCCTGGCCGTGGCCGGCGCGGCCCGCGAGCACCCCAAGGTCCTGGTGGCGGGCCTGCTGATCTCCATCACCCTGATGGGGGTGGCCGCGAGTTGGATCGCCAAGTTGCTGCACCGCTACCGCTGGATCGGCTATGTCGGCCTGGTGATCGTCCTCTACGTCGCCCTGCACATGGTCTGGGAGGGGCACCGCACGGTGGTCCTCGATCTGGGCAAGGTGGACGCCTACAACGCCGTCGTGCCGAGCGCCCTGGACATCAGCCCGACCGAGGTCGCCGAACACGCCGCCCGTAAGCCGCACTGATGGGCGACCTGCTGGAGGGCGGGCTCTGGGGCGCGGCCGGGGCCTTCCTGCAGGTGATGATGATCGACCTGGTCCTGGCCGGCGACAACGCCGTGGCCGTGGGCCTGGCCGCCGGCGGTCTGCCCGCCGAACAGCGCCGCAAGGTGATCTTCTGGGGCCTCGTGGCCGCGGTGATCATGCGCATCGGCTTCGCCCTGATCACCACCCAACTGCTGGGGGTCATTGGCCTGATGCTCGCAGGCGGCCTGCTGCTGCTCTGGGTCTGCTGGAAAATGTGGCGCGAGCTGCGCGAGCAGGCCACCAACACCCAGGCCGAGGCGCTCGCCGAACACGCTCCGGCCAAGCCCGCCAAGACCTTTCGCGCCGCCTTCCTGCAGATCCTGGCCGCCGACCTCTCCATGAGCCTGGACAACGTCCTGGCCGTGGCCGGCGCTGCGCGGGAGCATCCCCTGGTCCTGGTGTTTGGCCTGATCTTCTCCATCGCCCTGATGGGGGTGGCGGCCAACTGGATCGCCGGCCTGCTGCACCGTCACCGCTGGATCGGCTATGTCGGGCTGCTGATCGTGCTCTACGTGGCCCTGCATATGATCTGGCAGGGCCATCGCGACGCCCTGCACCAACTCGGTCACGCCCCGGCCTACAATGCAGTCATGCCCTCGCCGTTGGACATCAAGCCCAAACACTAGAGCGTTCCCCGGTTAAGTTGGTGCGTAGCCGTCGTGGCGGAAATAGTTGGCGCACTCTTGTGGGGTGAAGTCGTCGAGGACTTGGCCGATGCGGTCCCACAGGGCGCCGACGGTGCGCTCGGC
>JAYVDG010000640.1:0-3096 GCA_043749525.1 Phenylobacterium sp. | reverse complement strand
GCGGCGGCATGGGTCAGGAAGCGGTCGGAGGACGCCCCCTTCCACTGCGGCTCGGTGGGCGGGAAGTGCTCGCCGATGTCGCCCTCGCCGATGGCGCCCAGGATGGCGTCGGTGAGCGCATGCAGGCCGGCGTCGGCGTCGGAGTGACCGATCAGGGTCTGGTCGTGGTCGATCTTAACGCCGCAGAGCCAGACGGCTGCACCCGGCCCCCAGCGGTGGGCGTCGACGCCAAAGCCGGTGCGGACGATTCGCCGGCCCCCCGCCAATTGCTCGGCCATGGCGAAGTCCTCCGGATAGGTCAGCTTCATTAGCAGAGGATCGCCGGCGACCAAGGCGACCTTGCCCCCAGCCCGCTCCACCACGGCGGCGTCATCGGTAGGCTCGGCGTCGGTCGGCCAGGCGGCATAGGCGTCGCGCAGGGTGCGCACGCGGAAGGCCTGCGGGGTCTGGGCGCGCCAGAGGCCATCGCGGGAAACGGTCTCGGTCACGGTTTCCGCGCTGCGCTTCAGGGTGTCGGCGACGGGGAGGGCGGGGACCGCGCCGTCTGCGTCGGCCAGGGCCGCCAGCAGACGCCGGACGTGGGCAGACGTCACGAAGGGCCGCGCCGCATCGTGGATCAACACCGCGTCATCGTCGGCCGCCGACAGGGCGGCGAGGCCCGCCTGGACCGACTCAGCCCGCGTGGCGCCGCCGGCGACGGCTTTCCAGCCCGTTAATCCGGCGAGCGCCTCATCTGCATCCGCGACGCGCTCGGCGGCGGTAACCACGATGATTTCTCGGGCCCCAGCCAAGGCCAGGGCCTCCGCCGACCAGCGCAGGATCGGCCTTCCGCCTAGGCTGCGCCAGGGTTTGGGTGCGCCGGGACCGGCCCGGATGCTAGAGCCTGCGGCGACGATGACGGCAGAAAAGTTCATGGCCACGTTGTTTAGAGGGCGATCATGTCCTGTCTAGGCTTTACGGCGCCGCAACAATTGCCTAAAAAGGCGGCGATGGGGTTGATTACAAAATGAGCACAACGCTGGCAGTCGGTGATATCGAAGTGTTGGGCCGGGCGTGGATCGCGCCCATGACCGGCGTTTCCGACCTGCCGTTCCGCAAGGCCGCAAGCAAGCTGGGCGCCGCCTACGTGGCGACCGAGATGGTCGCCTGCGCCGAGTTCTCCAGGGGCCGGCCCGATGTCGTGCGCCGCGCCGCGGTGGGCGAAGGCCTCCCCTTGATGGTCGTCCAGCTCGTCGGCCGCGATCCGGTCCACATGGCGCGAGGCGCTGTCCTCGCAGCGCAGGCCGGCGCTCAGATCATCGACCTCAACTTCGGCTGCCCCGCGAAGGAGGTCACCGGCGGCGCTCAGTCCGGCTCGGCCCTGATGCGCGAGCCTGAGCTCGCCGAGGCCCTGATCGCCGCGACGGTGGACGCCGTCGACGTCCCGGTCACCGTCAAGATGCGCCTGGGCTGGGACGACAAGTCAAAGAATGCGCCGGAGATCGCCGCGATGGCGGAACGCCGAGGCGCCAAGGCGGTCACCATCCACGGCCGGACCCGCAGCCAGTTCTACAAGGGCGTCGCCGATTGGTCAGCTGTCCGCGCGGTCAAAGACGCGGTCTCCATCCCGGTCATCGTCAATGGCGACATCGTTGACGGCGTCAGCGCCCGCGAGGCCCTGCGCCTGTCCGGCTCCGACGGCGTTATGGTGGGGCGCGGCGTCTATGGCCGGCCCTGGGTCGCGACCCAGATCGAGACCGAGCTCAATGGCGGGACCTTCGTCGAACCCGACGCCGAGACCCGCCTGGGCATCGCCCTGGAGCATTTCCGGGACAGCCTGAATTTCTACGGCGACCGCCTGGGGCTGCGGATCTTCCGCAAGCACCTGGCGTCCTATGTTGATAACGCGCCCTGGCCCATGCAGGTCGAGGCCAGGCAGAGCGCACGTTCCGCGCTTTGCCGCCTGGAGGATCCCGCCCTGGTCGAGGAAGGCCTGATCGCGCTCTGGCGCGATCCTCAAGCGAGAATGGCGGCATGAACAGTCGAACAAGGGCCGCGAACAGCGGCGTGAACCTGGATGTCCTGAAGGCCGCAGCCTTCGACCTGTCACCCGAACCGGCCCTGGTGGTGAACGGCGACGGCGCCCTGGTGGCGGTGAACGAGGCGGCCGAGGCCTTGTTTGGCCAGGGGCTCAGCCTGCTGACCCGCGGCCGCTTCGGCGCAGCCTTGCCGGAAGGCTCGGCCCTGGTCTCCCTGCTCAACCGGGCCCTGGAGGAGGATGCTCCGGTCCGTGAGCGTGGGGTGGAGATCAGCCTGTTCGGTCATCCGTCCTTCGAGGCCGATGGCGCCGCCGCGCCTCTGGGCGACGGTTCAGTCCTGCTGACCCTGCACGTCAAGGGCGGCGCCCTAGGCGTCGAGCGCACCGGGGCGGAGGCCGCGGGCCTGCGCACCATCGTGGGCCTGGGCCGCATGCTGGCCCACGAGATCAAGAACCCGCTGATGGGCATCCGGGGCGCGGCGCAACTGCTGAAGGCCGGCGCCAAGGCCGAGGACACCCCGCTCGCCCAGTTGATCGTCGACGAGACCGACCGGGTCCGCCGCCTGGTGGACCGCATGGAGGCCTTCTCCGACGACGCCCTGCCGGTCTGCACGCCCATCAATATCCACCAGGTGCTGGACCGCGTCCGGGCGCTCGCCGTCAACGGCTTCGCCGACGGCCTGGTGATGAAGGACCTCTACGACCCCTCGCTGCCGCTCACCTATGGCGACGAGGACCAGCTGATCCAGATCTTCCTGAACCTGGTCAAGAACGCCTCGGAGGCCGCCCACAGCCGCGGCGACAACCGCGGGGAGGTCACCATCCATACCGCCTATCGTCACGGTGTCCGGGTCCGGGCCGCCAAGGGGCAGGCTCTGCGCGGCGCGCCTCTGGAGATCCGCATCCAGGACAATGGTCCCGGCATTCCGGCGCATCTGCGGGAAAGCCTGTTCCAACCCTTCGTCACCACCAAGGTCAACGGGGCGGGCCTCGGCCTGGCCCTGGTCTCCAAGCTCGTGTCCGGCCACGGCGGCTTGATCGATTTCGAATCCGAGCCTGGCCGCACGACATTCCGCGTG
>JAYVDG010000639.1:0-8489 GCA_043749525.1 Phenylobacterium sp. | reverse complement strand
AGGCCTCGTCTTCCAGCAGCGCCTTGAGGCTGTCGATCCGCTGGCCCAGGCGCATGTCGATGCCGAGGCCGGTGATGTAGCCGACCTCCTCGTCGATGACTTCCTCGGGCAGGCGGAAACGCGGGATTTGGCGGCGGATCATGCCGCCGGCCTTGGCGTCGCCGTCAAAGACCACGACGTGGTAGCCGAGGGGGGCGAGGTCGCGGGCCACCGTGAGCGCGGCGGGTCCGGCACCCACCAGGGCCACGGTCTTGCCGTTCTGCTGCACGGGGATCTGCGGCAGGAAGGCGGTGATGTCGGACTTGTTGTCGGCGGCGACCCGCTTGAGTCGGCAGATGGCCACGGGCTCGTCCTCGACCCGGCCGCGGCGGCAGGCCGGCTCGCAGGGGCGGTCGCAGGTGCGGCCCAAAATCCCCGGGAAGACGTTGGACCGCCAGTTCACCATGTAGGCGTCTGAGTAGCGGCCGTCGGCGATCAAGCGAATGTATTCGGGGACTGGGGTATGGGCCGGACAGGCCCACTGGCAATCGACAACTTTATGAAAGTAGTCAGGCCCCTCGGTAATGGTGCGCTGCAAAACAAATTCCTTCCCGCGACGCTCTACTCTCGCGGTTGCGAAGACGCTTCCCTGCTTGCGGAAGCATCCTCGCCGTCCCCGACGCGGCGTTGAATTCATCTAAATACCGTTCCGCGCCCAGGCCAATACGCTTTCTGATCGGCGATCACTGAAAGTGGCTGCGCGGTGCGGCGGTTCGGCGCGGGTCAACAGTGCGTGAGAGTCCGCCAAAAGCGAACGGTGACGCTTTTCTTAACGGGAGATGAACGGCAGTCTTCCCTTTCCCGCTTTAGGCGAGTCCTCGAACCTTTGGAGAAGCGTCCGATGTCCCTGCCCAATGAAATGGATCTCTCGATGGCCGACGCCATCGCCTCGCCGTTCGAAGCCGAGGTGTCCTACGACGACTCCCTCGATGCCGACGTCGAGATCAACGACCGCCGCGCGCGGGCGGAGAACGCCGAAGCCCTGCGGCTGGCGCGGGCGCTGTAAAATCCGCTCATCGCGCCGCCGCTTCGCCGTCGCCGGGATGAGCGGGCTTGGGGCCTTTGAGCGAAGGTGCCATGATCCCCGCCTGAACGGGGCGCGCCATGGGTTATCGTCAGGTCGTGGGCACGACCAGCTGGACCTTTCCGGACCTGAAGGACCTGCTGGCCAAGGCCTCGCCGCTGCGGTCGGGGGACGCCCTGGCGGGGTTGGCCGCCTCCTGCGCCCAGGAGAATGTGGCGGCCAAGCTGGCCCTGGCCGATGTGGCCCTGAAGACCCTGCTGGACCAGCCGCTGATCCCCTATGAGACCGACGAGGTCACGCGGCTGATCTGCGACAGCCATGATGGTCAGGCCTTCGCCCCCATTGCCTCGCTGACCGTCGGCCAATTCCGCGATTTCCTGCTGGCCGAGACCACCACACCCGCCGTCCTGGCCCGCCTGGCGCCCGGGATCACCCCGGAGATGGCGGCCGCTGTGAGCAAGCTGATGCGCAACCAGGACCTGATCCTGGTGGCGTCCAAATGCCGGGTGACGACGAGGTTCCGCAACAGCATCGGCCTGCCCGGGACCCTGGCCGTGCGGTTGCAGCCCAACCATCCCACCGACGATCCGGCGGGCGTCACCGCCAGCGTGCTGGACGGGCTGATGTATGGCTGCGGCGACGCGGTGATTGGGATCAATCCGGCGTCCGACAGCCTGGCGGCGACCGGGGAACTGCTGCGGCTGCTGGACGGGCTGATCGGGCGATTTGAAATCCCGACCCAGGCCTGTGTCCTGGCCCACGTCACCACGTCGATCGCGCTGATCGAGCGCGGCGCGCCGGTGGACCTGGTGTTCCAGTCAGTGGCGGGCACGGAGGCCGCCAACGCCAGCTTCGGGGTGAACCTCGCCTTGCTGAAGGAGGGCCGGGAGGCGGCTTTGTCGCTGAAGCGCGGCACGGTGGGCGACAACGTCATGTACTTCGAGACCGGCCAGGGTTCGGCGCTGTCAGCGGGCGCGCACCACGGGGTCGACCAGCAGACCCTGGAGGCGCGGGCCTATGCGGTGGCCCGCGCCTTCGATCCGCTGCTGGTCAATACGGTCGTCGGCTTCATCGGGCCGGAGTACCTCTATGACGGCAAGCAGATCATCCGGGCGGGGCTGGAGGACCATTTCTGCGGCAAGCTGATGGGCGCGCCCCTGGGCTGCGACGTCTGCTACACCAACCACGCGCAGGCTGATCAAGACGACATCGACACCCTGCTGACCCTGCTGGCCACGGCGGGCGTCACCTTCGTCATGGGGGTGCCGGGCGGCGACGACGTGATGTTGAATTACCAGTCCACCTCGTTCCATGACGCCCTCTACATCCGAGAGCTGCTGGGCCTGAAACGGGCGCCGGAGTTCGAGGCGTGGCTGGAGGGGCTGAAGATCACCGGCGGCGACGGGCGGTTGCTGCCGCGCACGCCGAGCCACCCCCTGCTGACCGGCTGATGGCGCAGCCTCCCGCCCGCGATCCCTGGACCCACCTCACCGGCCTGACGTCGGCGCGGATCGCGCTGGGCCGCGCCGGCCCCGCTCTGCCGACCCGGGAGGTGCTGGCCCTGTCGCTCGCCCACGCCCAGGCCCGCGACGCGGTGCATGCGGTCTTCGACAGCGAGGGTGTCGCGCGTGGCCTGGAGGCGCTCGGCCACGCCACCCTCCAGGTGGCGAGCGCCGCGCCGGACCGGGCGACATATCTGCGGCGACCGGACCTGGGGCGGAAGCTGTCGGGCGACAGCCGCGAGGTTCTGGCGCGCGCCGAGCCGCGGGCGACCGACCTGGTGCTGGTGGTGGCCGACGGCCTCTCCAGCGCCGCCGTCCACGCCCATGCGGTCCCACTAATCGAAGCCCTGCAGCCCTATCTCGACCGCGCCGGCTGGCGCCTCGGCCCCGTGGTCATCGCCACCCAGGGGCGGGTGGCCCTGGGCGATGAGATCGGCGAACAGATGGGCGCGGCCATGGTCGCCTTGCTGGTGGGGGAGCGGCCGGGGCTCTCCAGTCCCGACAGCCTGGGGGTCTATCTGACCCACGGCCCCCGCGTGGGCCGCACCGACGCCGAGCGCAACTGCATCTCCAATATCCGCCCCGAAGGCCTCTCCTATGACGAGGCCGCCTTCAAGCTGGCCTGGCATATCGCCGAGGCGAGGCGCCTCGGCCTGACCGGCGTGGCCCTGAAGGACGAGAGCGACCTGATGAGCCTGGCCACCGAAACCCCGGACCAACTGCCGCCGGCTTGACCGCCGGGCGCCGCCAAACCGGGCCGCATGGCCGCGCGGGGCCTGGCGTTAACCTTCGCCGTTGCGGCCGGACCCAAGGCGCGCATCCTCTGAGACTTCAACCGGAGGACGGTCATGGCGGAAGAAGCGGGCGTCACCTACGAGACCGTAGGCGCGGAGTATTTCGAGAAGCGTGGCCTGAAGCGCTATGCCGGGGTATTCTCGCTCTGGGCGCTCGGCGTGGGCTCGGTGATCTCCGGCCAGTTCTCCGGCTGGAACCTGGGCATGGGGACCGGCGGCTGGGGCGGCATGCTGGTGGCGACCGGCATCATCACCGCCATGTATCTGGGCCTGACCTATTCCATCGCCGAGATGGCGGCGGCCCAGCCCCACACCGGGGGCGACTATTCCTTCGCCCGCGCGGCGATGGGGCCCTGGGGCGGCTTCCTCACCGGCCTGTGCGAGAACGTGGAGTATGTGCTGACCGCCGCCGTGGTCTGCTTCTTCATCGGGACCTACCTCTCGGCGATCTTCGAGACGCCGCCGGAGTTCCAGCCGATCTACTGGATCGGGGCCTATATCCTGTTCGTGGGGATCAACACCGCGGGCGTGGCGCTGTCCTTCCAGGTGACGGTGGTGGTGACACTGCTGGCGCTGGCCAGCCTGGCGGTGTTCTGGGTCAGCGCCTTTCCGCAAGCCGACTTCCTGAAATACGCGATGAATGTGGGGCCGGGCGGGACCGTGCTGCCGCAGGGTCACGGGCCCTTCCTGCCGGCCGGGATCGGCGGGGCGCTGGCCCAGCTGCCCTTCGCCGTCTGGCTGTTCCTGGCCATCGAGCAATTGCCGCTGGCGGCCGAGGAATCCCACACCCCGCAGCGCGACCTGCCCAAGGGCATCCTGCTGGGCATGTTCACCCTGATCATCTCGGCCCTGCTGGTGCTGTGGCTGAACTCATCGATCCCGCCGGGGACCGCCGGCCTGTCGAAATCGGGCCAGCCGATCCTGGACGGCTTCGCGGTCATGTACGGCGGCGGCCTGGCCAAGGCGCTGTCGGCGGTGGCGGTGGCGGGCCTGGTGGCCAGCTTCCACGCGATCATCTTCGCCTATGGCCGGCAGATCTATTCCCTGTCGCGGGCCGGCTACTTCCCCCGCGCCCTGTCGGTGACCAACCAGGCCCGCAAGACGCCCGGCCTGGCGCTGGTCATTGGCGGCCTGGTGGGCTTGGCGGTGATGCTGGCTGTGTGGTTCGGCCTGGGCGCCGAGAAGGGCGCGGCGGTCATCGGCGGAGCCCTGCTGAACATGGCGGTGTTCGGCGCCATGTTCTCCTATGTCATGCAGGGGCTGAGCTTCATCCTGCTGCGCCGCAAGTTCCCCGGCCTGCCCCGACCCTACAAGAGCCCGCTGGGGGTGGCCGGCGCGGGCCTGACGGTGATCATCGCCCTGGTGACCATCGCCTACCAGCTGAAGGACCCGATCTACCGGACCGGCGTGCTGGGGGTGGCCATCTGGTTCGCCATCGGGATCGCATATTTCGCCGTGCTCGGCCGCCACAAGCTGGTGCTGTCGCCGGAGGAGGAGTTCGCCATGTCCAAGGGCGCCTCGGAAGGGCGCTGACCGCCGGCCTGCGGCTAATATTCGCGCCGGCTTTCCCCTTTGTTCATTCCCCGCGTAACAGAGTTAAGCATGGGGAAGATTTACATGGTGGGGGCTGAGGGCGTGGCGCCGCATATCGAAGCCGACCACGACGCTCGCCTGGCGCGCATCGCCCGGGCGACCTCCAGCGGCACGATCCTGCTCGACGTCGCCGGCCGCGTGGAATGGGTCAATGAGGGCTTTTCGGCCATCAGCGGCTACACCCTGGATGAGTGCCGCGGCAAGACCCCCTGCGCCCTGCTGGAATCCCCCCAGACCGATCCTGAGGCCATGGCCCGGCTGCGGGCCCACATCGCCGCCGGCGAAGGCTTCCGCCTCGAGGTCCAGTTGCAGGCAAAGGACGGCCGGCAGTTCTGGATCGACCTGGATGTCCGCCCCACCTACGACGACAGCGGCGTCCATGACGGCTTCGTCTCGATCCAGACCGAGGTCACCTCCGCCAAGCAGCTGGAGACCCGCCTGAAGGCCACCTCGACCTCCCTGCGCTCGGCCGGCCATCTGGCGCGCCTGGGAGGCTGGGAAGTGGACCGGCACAACGGCGTCGTCCGCTGGAGCCCCGAGGTTCAGGAGATGCTGGGCCGCTCCCAACGGGTCGAGGACTCCGGCAGCACGCTGGATATCTTTCCGGAGCACGAGCGAGACCGCGTGCGGGACTATATCCGTCAAGCCATGCAGACCGGTGAGCGGATCGAATTCGACACTCCGATGATCACGCCGAGCGGCGAGGACCGCTGGTTCCGGTTCGTCGGTGAGCCGGAGATGGTGGACGGCAAGTGCGTGGCCATCCACGGCGCCATGCAGGACATCACCGCCCAGCGCCAGGCCCATGCCGAGCTGCTGGAGTCCGAGCGCTTCGGGCGCGGCGTCATCGACGGGGTGGCCGCCATGCTCACCGTCATCGACGAGACTGGCGCCATCGTGGCCGCCAACCAGGCCTTCCGGGCCCGGGGCGCGGAACTGACCCAGAGCACCTATTATCCGCTGGGCCGAAACCTCTTCGACGTGCTGTCGCGCCTGCCCGACAATCACGGCAAGGCCCTCGACAAGGGGCTGCGCGGCATCCTGTCGGGCACGAGCAAGTCCTTCATTCGCGCCTATCAGGCGGTCAGTGGGGAATGGTTCCGCATGACCGCAGCGCGCTTCGCCGGCGAAGGCCCGGTGCGCTGTGTGGTGATCACCCAGTCGATCCAGGACCTCAAGGAATCCGAGGACCGGCTGCGCGAGCTGAACGTGACCCTGGAGCGGGCCCGTGACGACGCCAACGCCGCCAACGACGCAAAGTCCGCTTTCCTGGCCACCATGAGCCACGAGATTCGCACGCCGCTGAACGGGGTGCTCGGCATGGCCCAGGCCATGGCCCGCGACGACCTGCCGTATATCCAGCGCGAGCGCCTGACGGTGATCCGCCAGGCCGGCGAGACCCTGCTGGCCCTGCTCAACGACCTGCTGGACCTGTCGCGCATCGAGGCCGGCCGGCTGGAGCTGGAGGACTCGATCCTCGACGTCGAGCAGCTGGTCCAGGGGGCGCACGCCACCTTCACCACCCTGGCCACCGAGAAGGATGTCAGCTTCGCCGTCACCATCGCCCCCGAGGCGCGCGGCGTCTGGGCCGGCGACCCGACCCGGGTGCGCCAGATCGTCTACAACCTGGTCTCCAACGCCGTGAAGTTCACCGACCGGGGCGAGGTGACCATCGATGTTTCCGTCGCCAATCCGCACCTGGTGTTCAAGGTCACCGACACCGGCCCCGGCATCGCCGCCGACCGGGTCGGCGCCCTGTTCCAGAAGTTCGTCCAGGAGGACACCTCCACCACGCGGCGGTTCGGCGGTTCGGGCCTGGGCCTGGCCATCTGCCGGGAACTGGCCACCCTGATGGGGGGCGATATCGCGGCCGCCAGCGTGGTGGGCCAGGGCTCGGTGTTCACCGTGCGCCTGCCGCTCACCCGCATCGGCGACGCCGATGGCGAGGGGGTGCGCGACGACAGCTTCGAGGCCCCGCCCCTGCGCGACGGCTCGGCTCTGCGCATCCTGGCGGCCGAGGACAATCCGATGAACCAGCTGGTGCTGCGCACCCTGCTGGCCCAGGTGGGCGTCGAGGTCACCTGCGTCGACAATGGGGAGCTGGCCGTCGCGGCGGCGGCCACCGGCGACTGGGACGCCATCCTGATGGACGTGCAGATGCCGGTGATGGACGGCCCCACCGCCACCCGCCTGATACGCGAATGGGAACTGGCCGAGGGCCACCGCCGCACGCCGATCATCGCGCTGACCGCCAACGCCATGGCCCACCACGCGGCCGAATACACCGCCGCCGGCATGGACATCCTGGTGCCCAAGCCCCTGGAGCTGGAGCGCCTGCTGATCGCCATCCAGACCGTGCTGGACGAGGCCGACGCCGAGCAACTCGACCTGGTGAGCTGCGCTTAGCGCGCTAGCTTTCGCCGTCGCTCGCGCCCTATGGTCCCCGCACAAATGCATTGGGAGCGGCGACATGGAACAGCGGCGATTGGGGACCAGCGGCCTGAAGGTCAGCGCCATCGGCCTGGGCTGCAACAATTTCGGGATGCGGATCAGCGCCGAGGAGACCCAGACGGTTGTCGACGCCGCGCTGGATAATGGCATCACCTTCTTCGACACCGCCGACGTCTATGGCGGCACGAAATCCGAGGAGTTCCTGGGCGCGGCCCTGAAGGGAAAGCGCGACAAGGCCGTGGTCGCCACCAAGTTCGCCATGGGCGAGAACGCCGGCGGCTCGCGCCGCTATGTGGTGAGCGCCGTGGAGGCCAGTCTCAAGCGCCTGGGCACCGACCGCATCGACCTCTACCAGATGCACCGCCCCGATCCGGAAACCCCGATCGACGAGACCCTGCGGGCGCTCGACGACCTGGTCCGCGACGGCAAGGTTCTGTACCTGGGCAACTCCAACTTCTCCGGTTGGCAGATCGCCGACGCCGACTGGATCTCCAAGACGCAAGGGTTGGAGCGGTTCGTCTCGGCTCAGAACAACTACAGCCTGCTGGAGCGCAATGTGGAGCGCGAGGTGCTGCCGGCCTGCGAGCAGTTCGGCCTGGGCTTCCTGCCGTTCTTCCCGCTGGCCTCGGGTCTGCTGTCGGGCAAGTACAGCCGTGGCGAGGCGCCGCCCGAGGGCACCCGCCTGGCCGCCTGGGGTCCGCGCGGCGCTGCGGCCCTGAACGACAAGAACTTCGACCAGATCGAGAAGCTGGACGCCTGGGCCAAGGACAACGGCCACACCATCCTGGACCTCGCCTTCGCCTGGATCCTGGGGCATCCCGTGGTGAGCTCGGTGATCGCCGGGGCCACCAAGATCGACCAGATCGTCGCCAACGCCAAGGCCGGCGACTGGAAGCTGACGCCGGACCAGGTGGCGGAAGTGACCAAGCTGGTGGGTAAGGACTGACAACGCTCGTCATCCCGGACGGCCGACAGGCCGATCCGGGACCTAGGAAGCGTTGACATTCAGGGGATTCGCAGAGGCTGCGGATCGTGATTCAAACTCCCTTTCGGAGGGAGGTTTTGGATGGAAGGTGTTCGGCTGGT
>JAYVDG010000638.1:0-3097 GCA_043749525.1 Phenylobacterium sp. | reverse complement strand
AGGTTGCGAGGCTGGTCGACGTCGGCGCCCTTCTGTACGGCCACGTAATAGGCCAGCAGCTGGATGGGGGCGGAGAACACCAAGGGCGCCACCAGAGGATCGCAGGTGGGGACGATGATCACCTTGATCCCGGGCGGCGCGTTCAGGGCGCCCTGCGCGTCGGTGAACAGGATGATCGGTCCGCCGCGGGCCATCACCTCGCTCATGTTGGACATGGTCTTTTCATAGAGCGCGTCGCTGGGCGCGATGACGATCACCGGGGTCGCCTCGTCGATCAAGGCGATGGGGCCGTGCTTCAGCTCGCCGGCGGCATAGCCCTCGGCGTGGATATAGCTGATCTCCTTGAGCTTCAGCGCGCCTTCGAGGGCCAGGGCCGACATGGCGCCACGGCCGAAATAGAGCACGTCCCGGGCCTTGGCGAGTTCGGGCGCAAGCGCGCGGATCGCCTCCTCGACCTTGATGGACTCAGCGATCAGTCGTGGGGCCTCCAGCAGCAGCTTGGAGAGGCGGGCCTCCTCGGCGGCGTCGATGGTCTTGCGGGCGGCGGCCGCGGCGATGGCCAGGGCGGTCAGGGCCGCGACCTGGCTGGTGAAGGCCTTGGTGGACGCCACCCCGATCTCGGGACCCGCATGGGTGGGGAAGAGGACGTCGGCCTCTCGCGCCATCGTGGATTCATGGACATTGACCACGGCGGCGGTCTTCAGCCCCTGGCCCTTGCACCAGCGCAGGGCCGCCAGAGTATCGGCGGTCTCGCCCGACTGGGAGACGACGATGGCGAGCGTGCCGGGCGTCACCGGCGGCTCACGGTAGCGGAACTCCGAGGCCACCTCGACATCGACGGGGATGCGGGCCAGGCGCTCGAACAGGTAGCGGCTGATCAGGCCGGCATAGAAGGCGGTGCCGCAGGCGATGATCTGGATGCGGTCGATCTGGGAGAAGTCGATGCCGCCGGGGGCCGTGGCCTCGCCGGTGACCGGATCGAGATAGGCCGAGAGCGTGTGCTGGCAGGCGTCGGGCTGGTCATGGATTTCCTTCTCCATGAAGTGCCGGTAGTTGCCGCGCTCCACCAGGGCCGCCGAGGGCGAGACGACGCGCATCTCGCGGGTGACGGCATGGCCGTGCTCGTTGAAGATCGAGGCGGTGTTGTGGTCGATGGCGACATAGTCGCCCTCTTCCAGATAGGCGATGCGGGTGGTGAAGGGGCCGACCGCCAGGGCGTCGCTGCCCAGGAACATCTCGCCAGAGCCATAGCCCACCACCAGCGGACTGCCGCGCCGCGCGCCCAGGATCAGGTCGTCACGGCCCTCGATCAGGACGGCGATGGCGTAGGCGCCGTGCAGGCGGTCCAGGGTGGCCTTCAGGGCGGCCAGGGGCTCCAGGCCGGTGGCGAGGTTGGAGTCCAGCAGGTGGGCGATGACTTCGGTGTCGGTCTGGCTCTCGAAGGTGCGGCCCTTGGCCTCCAGCTCGCGGCGCAGCTCGGCGAAGTTCTCGATGATGCCGTTGTGCACCAGGGTCACCTTGCCGGCCGTATGCGGGTGAGCGTTGGCCTCCGAGGGCGCGCCGTGGGTGGCCCAGCGGGTGTGGCCGATGCCGACCATGGCCTTCAGCGGATGCTCGGCCAGCACGTCCTCCAGGGCGCGGATTTTGCCCTTGGCGCGGCGGCGCTCGACCGTGTGGCCCACGACGCCGGCGATGCCCGCGCTGTCATAGCCGCGGTACTCAAGCCGCCTGAGGCTCTCTAGGAGACGGTCCTGGACCGGGGCTGTCCCGACAATGCCGATGATCCCGCACATGGAAGTGGAGTTCCTTTTGCCGTAAGCCGAGGCTGGAATAATCTTCAAGCCCGCGCCGCCTTTAGCATTCGCAAACGCGGCGTCGATTAAATCTCAGTTTCGTTTCGTTTCGAGAGCCGCGCCCCATGACCAAGCGAGCCTATTTCGGCACCGACGGAATCCGCGGTCAGGCCAACAGCCATCCGATGACCGCCGAGGTGGCGCTGCGCGTCGGACTGGCGGCGGGCAAGCTGTTCATGTCGCAGGACGACCGTCGGCACATGGTGGTGATCGGCAAGGACACGCGACTGTCGGGCTACATGGTGGAGCCGGCCCTGGTGGCGGGGTTCGCCAGCGTCGGCATGGACGTGCGCCTGCTGGGGCCGATGCCGACCCCGGGCGTCGCCATGATGACTCGCTCCCTGCGCGCCGATCTGGGGGTGATGATCTCGGCCTCACACAACGCCTTCGTCGACAACGGCATCAAGCTGTTTGGCCCCGACGGCTACAAGCTGTCGGACGAGCGGGAGCTGGAGATCGAGGCCCTGATGGACCAGGGGTTGGCCGACGGCCTGGCCGCGCCGACCGCTCTGGGCCGGGTCTCCCGGGTGGACGACAGCCAGGCCCGCTATGTCGAGATCGCCAAGGCCACCTTCCCGCGCCGGCTCAGCCTGGCCGGCCTGCGGGTGGTGATCGATTGCGCCCATGGGGCGGCCTACAAGGTGGCGCCTGTGGTGCTGTATGAGCTGGGCGCCGAGGTGATCAAGATCGGGGTCGATCCCGACGGCACCAACATCAACGAGGAATGCGGCTCTACCCATCCCGAGGCCATGGTCCGGGCGGTGAAGGAGTATCGCGCCGATATCGGCATCGCCCTGGATGGTGACGCCGACCGCCTGCTGATCTGCGACGAGAAGGGCCACGTGGTCGACGGCGATCAGATCATGGCCCTGATCGCCGACAACTGGGCCAAGCGCGACCGCCTCAACGGCGGCGGGGTGGTGGCCACGGTGATGTCGAACCTGGGCCTGGAGCGCTTCCTGGCGGCCCGCGACCTGAAGCTGGAGCGCACCGCCGTGGGCGACCGCGCGGTGATGGTCCGCATGCGCGAGGGCGGCTTCAACCTGGGCGGCGAGCAGTCGGGCCACATGATCATGTCCGACTTCTCCACCACCGGCGACGGCCTGCTGGCCGCCCTGCAGGTGTTGGCGGTGTTGAAGCTGGCGGACAAGCCGATGAGCGAACTGGCCCACCAGTTCGAGCCGGTGCCGCAGCTGCTGCAGAACGTGCGGTTCGCCGGCGGCAAGCCGTTGGAGGACGACCAG
>JAYVDG010000637.1:0-3099 GCA_043749525.1 Phenylobacterium sp. | reverse complement strand
AGGCACCCTAAAGAGCGGCCAGCACCGCATCGCCCATCTGGACGGTGGTCAGCGCCCCGCCGAGATCGCGCGTGCGGGCGCCGCTTTCCAACGCCTTGTTCACCGCCGCGAACAGCTTGTCGGCCAGGTCGGTGCGGTCCAGAGACCAGCGTAGGGCCATCTCGAAGGAGAGGATGGCGGCCAGCGGATTGGCCAGCCCCTGGCCGGCGATGTCCGGCGCCGAGCCGTGGATCGGCTCGTAGAGGCCGGGCTTGCCCGCGACGCCCAGCGCGGCCGACGGCAGCATGCCCAGCGATCCGGTGAGCTGGGCCGAGATGTCCGACAGGATGTCGCCGAACAGGTTGTCGGTGACCATGACGTCGAACTGCTTGGGGTTCTTGACGATCTGCATGGCCGCGTTGTCGGCCAGGATGTGCTCCAGCTCGACATCGGCATAGTCGCGGGCGTGCAGGTCGGTGACCACCTGGCGCCAGAGCAGGCCCGAATCCATCACGTTGGATTTCTCGGCCGAAGTCACCTTGTTGCGGCGGCCCCGGGCCAATTCAAAGGCCACGCGGGCGACCCGCTCGATCTCGGCGGTGGTGTAGACCTGGGTGTCGACGGCGCGCTTGCCGCCAGTGGGCAGGTCTTCGATGAAGCGCGGGCTGCCGAAATAGATCCCGCCGGTGAGCTCGCGGACGATCATGAAGTCCAGGCCCTCGACCACCTCGCGCTTGAGGCTGGAGGCGTCAGCCAGCGGCTGGAAGCACAGGGCCGGACGCAGGTTGGCGAACACTTCCATTCCGGCGCGCAGGGCCAGCAGGCCGGCCTCGGGCCGCTTGTCGCGGGGCACGCCCGCCCACTGCGGGCCGCCGACGGCGCCCATCAGCACGGCGCGCGAGGCCTTGGCGGTGGCGAGCGCCTCGTCGGTCAAGGGCGTGCCGTGAGCGTCATAGCTCGCGCCCCCGAACAGCCGCTCCTCGACCTTGAGGTCCGGCGCGAGCACCGCCACCACGCGCCGCACCTGGGCGGTCACTTCGGGTCCGATGCCGTCGCCCGGCAGGAGGAGGAGGTCGGTCATGGGAAGAGCCTTGGAGAGAACTTAGAGCGCGCGTTCTGAGGCGGTCTCGTAGGCGAAGAGCCTGCGGTCGCCAACACCGAACTGAGGCCACTGGCTGCGCCACGCCGCCATATGCGGCGTCTGAAAATGCGCCTCGATGGCGGCCTGGTCGCGCCAGGCTTCGTAGACGCGGATCAGGCCGGGGTCGGCTACGTCCTGGGCGTAGGAATATTCCAGGCAGCCGTCCTCGGCGCGGCTGGCGCTCAGCATGGCCAGCATGTGCGGGCGGAAGGCGTCCAGGTTCTCCGGCGGGACGCGGACGGTCCCGGCGATGATGACGGTCACGCCCGTTCCAGCCAGGGCTCCGACAGGGCTCGCTTGCTCTCATAGACGTCGATGTCCAGGGCCGCCGTCATGGTCTCGCCGATGGCGTCCAGGCCCTGCAGCATCTTGGCCTTGCGTTGCGGGTCGATCTGGAAGCTGAAGGTCGCGCCCGAGGGCGAGACCACGGTCTGGGCCGCGAGATCCACGGTGACCACGTGGTTGCCGCCCTTGGCCTCTTCCATCAGGGCCTGGACCTCTTCCGGCTTCAACACCACCGGCAGCAGGCCGTTCTGGAAGCAGTTGTTGTAGAAGATGTCGGCGAAGGACGACGAGATCACGCAGCTGATCCCGAAATCCAGCAGGGCCCAGGGGGCATGCTCGCGGCTGGAACCGCAGCCGAAATTGTCGCCGGCCACCAGGACGCCGACGCCCTTGTACTCCGGGCGGTTCAGCACGAAGTCGGTCTTTTCCACGCCCTGCTCGTCGAAGCGGAAGTCGTAGAACAGCCCCTTGCCCAGGCCCTCGCGTTCCACGGTCTTGAGGAACTGCTTGGGGATGATCTGGTCGGTGTCGATATTGGCCATGGCCAGGGGGGCCATGCGCGCATCGAGCTTGGTGAAGGCTTTCATCTAGGCGGCCTCGGCTTCGGCGTTCTGTTGGATCAGGACGGTCGGCACGCCGCCGACCACGTTGCGGGCCGTGAAAATGCGGGTGCCCGGCTTGCGGCCGGTGCGCACCTCGGAGACGTCGAAGCCGGCCGCGGCGATGCGGGCCTGGACAGCGTCGGCGTCGCTAACGCGCCAAGCCAGGCCGCCGAAGCGGTCGGGGGCGTCGGACACCGGGGTCTTGAGGCTGGCGCCCATCTCCACCACCGCCGTGCCGCAGCGGAAGAACAGCTGGCGCACGCCCCACTGTTCGTTGGACCGGTCCAGGCGCAGGTCGAGACCGAGCTTGGCGCCGTAGATGGCCAACGCCCGGTCGGGATTGGCGGTGTTGATGACGATGTGGTCCAGCTCGCTCACCGCCGAGGCTTCGCTCTCAATGGCGGGCGACAGCGGCCAGGGCTCGCCGCTGCGGGGCGGGTCCACCAGCAGGATGTTCAAGCCCCCGGTGTCGGCGGCGTTCAGGGTGCTGGTGGTCCAATAGCGCTTGCGTCCATCGTCGTGCGTCGAGCGGGTGGGACCGGGGACCGAGCCCCGCAGGCCCCGGCGCCCAACCAGCTTCTGCGCGGCTTCGGCGTTGTCGACCGTGAAGGCCAAAGCCCAGATGCCCTCGCCATGCTCGGCGATGTGCTTGCGGATCGTGTCGCCGAAGGCGCCTTCGCCGTGCGGGGTGATGACGTCCAGGGCCATATTGGGCAGCTGGAACCAGGCGTGGCGGGCCCCGCCGTCGCCGCCGATCCAGTTGGGCTCCCGGCCCAGCAGGGCGCGATAGCCGGCGACGGCCGCGTCCAGATCGTTCACCGCCAGGGCGATGTGATCCAAGGAGGTGATCACGCCAGGAAGTCCCGGACATCGACGATGTAGCCGGCGATGGCGGCGGCGGCGGCCATGGCCGGGCTCATCAGGTGGGTGCGGCCGCCGCGGCCCTGGCGGCCTTCGAAGTTCCGGTTGGAGGTCGAGGCGCAGCGTTCGCCAGGCGCCAGGCGGTCGGGGTTCATGCCCAGGCACATCGAGCAGCCCGGCTCGCGCCAGTCGAAGCCGGCGGCCTTGAAGATGGCGTCCAGGCCTTCCTCC
>JAYVDG010000636.1:0-8503 GCA_043749525.1 Phenylobacterium sp. | reverse complement strand
CCCGCCAAGGTCATCGCCTCGTCGCTCTGGCGACGCGCCCAGCAAGCCGCCGCTCGACGCACCCACATCCAGACGCGACTGCAACTGTAATGCTAGGGCACACCCCACATCCGCTCATCCCGGCGAAGGCCGGGACCCAGATTCATCCTGGGATGACAGGAAATCATCCCTGCCGCCCTTGGGCTTGCAGGAAATCGGAGTGGGTTTCACCTGGGTCCCGACCTTCGCAGGGATGAGCGGGATGAATCAGGCCGCCTTCTTGGCCTTCTTCTCTTTCTTGGGCTTCTCGACCTTCGGAGCCTTTTCCGCCTTCTCGGGCTTGGGCGCCTTCCCGGCCTTCGGCTTCTTCACCTTGGCGGGCTTCTCGGCCTTGGCCTTCTTGGCGGGCTTCTCCACCGGCGGCGCGGAGGCGGCTTCGCCGGCGGCGATCAGGTCGCGCAGGACGTTGACCAGGCCCTCGCGCTTGTTGGACGACAACAGCTTCAGCAGCTTGGCGTCGGCGGCGGCCATCTTCGGCTTGGCCTCCTCCAGCAGCTCGCGGCCGGCGGCGGTCAGGCTGACGGCGTTGGCGCGCGCGTCGGCGGCCGAACGCTGGCGCTCCAGCAGACCCTTGGTGATCATGCGCGCAGCCATGTCGGCAAGGGTCGAGCGGTCGATGCCGGTGATGCGGACCAGGTCGGTCTGGGTCAGGCCCTCATGGGCCTCCACCGCCGCCAGCACCGCGTACTGGCGCTGGGTCGGGCCGCCGGCCTCGAAGGCCTCGGCATAGATGTCCAGGGAGAGTTGCAAGGCGCGGTGCAGCAGATGGCTGGGGGACTTGTCCAGGGCCGGAAGCCCGCCCGATTTCGCGCCTGACTTCGATTTCGCCATGAGATCGTCCCCGCCCGTCCGATTGGATCAGGCGGGCAAGCTATAGGCCGATCGCGTCGTTTTGACGACAGACGTCCGTGGACGGCCTATTCGACCGGCGGCACCGGAGGAATTTCGTCGAGCTTGGCGTACTTCATCATCAGCGGCACCTGAGAGAAGCCGAACAGGACGTGGATGATCGAGAGGCCCGGGAAGCGGAACAGCACCCACGCAGCGTCCGGCTGGGTGCGCCAGATGAACTCGTTGAGGCCCGCCACGCAGAGGAAGAAGATCCCATAGCGCCAGGTCAGCTTGCGCCAGCCCTCGTCGGGCATCTGGAAGGCCTTGCCCAGCAGGATCTTCAGTGGGTTCTTGCGCATCACCATGCCGCCGATCAGGAACAGGCCGAAGGCCACCGAGGTGACGGTCGGCTTGACCTTGATGAAGCGGTCATCGTGGAAGAACAGGGTGAGGCACCCGAACAGCACGGCGATCAGCCCCGCGATCAGGGGCATGGGGGCGATCCGCCGCTCCACCACGAAGCCGACGATCAGGGCCAGGGCCGCGCCGGCCACCATGCCCCAGGTCGCCTGGACCGTGTCGTGAGTGATGAAGTAGGCGATGACGAAGCCCACCGGCCATCCGTAGTCGACGAATCCGGTGACGAACTTCTTGGCGCCAGGCGACAGGGTCATGCGTCCTCCAGACCGACGAGGGAACGGGCGAAGGCCCGGGCGTTGAAGGGCTGAAGATCCTCGATCCCCTCCCCCACGCCAATAAGCTTGATGGGGCTGTCGGAGGCCTGGGCCACCGGCACCAGGACGCCGCCGCGGGCAGTGCCGTCCAGCTTGGTCATGACGATGCCGGTGACGCCGATCTGGTTGCCGAAGATGTTTTCCTGGGCCAGCGCATTGCGGCCCACCGTGGCGTCGAGGACCAGGAGGGTCTCGTGTGGGGCGTCGGGATCGATCTTCTTCACCACCCGGATGACCTTGAGCAGTTCGTCCATCAAGCCCTGCTTGTTCTGCAGCCGGCCGGCGGTGTCGATGAGGACCACGTCGTGGCCCTTCTCCTTGGCGGACGCGATGGCGTCGAAGGCGAGGCCCGCGGCGTCGGAATTGGGCGGACGGGACATGAAGTCGGCCCCGGCCCGTTCGGCCCAGACCTTGAGCTGCTCGACGGCGGCGGCGCGGAAGGTGTCGCCGGCCACCACCAGCACCTTGGCGCCCTTGCCCGTCAGGTCGGCGGCGATCTTGCCGAGCGTCGTGGTCTTGCCCGAGCCGTTGACCCCGATGAACAGCACCACGTAGGGCCTGGGGCCTGACAGCGGATCGAAGGTCCCTTGGCGGCTGGAGAGCTCATCGCCGATGGCCTCGGCGAGGGCCTCCTTGATCTCCATCTCGTCGACGCTCTTGCCGAACTTGGCGTCGGAGAAGCGCTGGGTGATGCGGGCGGCCGAATGCGGGCCGAGATCGGCCTCGATCAGCATCTCTTCCAGCTCGTCGAGCTTGGCCTGGTCCAGGGGCGCCTTGGTGAAGGTCGCCGTGACCTGTTCGGTCAGCGCCTTGGACGACCGGGTGAGGCCGCCGGCGAGGCGCTGGAGCCAGCCCTTCTTGGGTTCAGTCATAGGCGGCTTCTAGCGGCTCCTCGGCGTGCGCGATAGAGGATGGGGAATGGAAGCGCTCACCGCCACCCTGACCTGGCTGGACTATGCCGCCGTCGCCGTGTTCGGCGCCACCGGGGCCCTGGCCGCCGCGCGGCGCAAGCACGACATCGTCACCTTTGGGTTCTTCGCCGCGGTGACCGGGGTGGGGGGCGGCACCCTGCGCGACCTGCTGATCGGGACGCCGGTCTTCTGGGTGCAGAAGCCGGCCTATATCCTGGCCTGCCTGGCCGCGGCTATGGCGGTCTGGGTGTTCGGGCCGGGCAAGGGGCGGATGCGGGTGCTGCTGTGGCTCGACGCCCTGGGTCTCGCGGCCTACTGCGTGGTGGGCGCGGCCAAGGCGGCCTCGCTGGGCGCGCCGCCCTTCTCCGCGGTTGTGATGGGGACCCTGACGGCCTGTTTCGGCGGGGTGATCCGCGACGTGCTCGCCCACGAGCCCTCGATCTTGCTGAAGCGCGAGATCTATGTCACCGCGGCCCTGGTGGGGGCCAGCGTCTTCGTGATCCTGCAGATGTTCGGCCTGCCGGGCTTTCCTGCCGGGCTCGCCGGATTCGGCGCGGCCTTCGCCATCCGCACCGGCGCGATCCTCCAGGGCTGGGCCCTGCCCGGTTTTCCGGGGCGGGGGACGCCCGAAGACTGAGCGGGATGAAGTGGGAACCGGTCTTCCGCCCGCATCCCGCTCCAGCTTCAAGTCTTCGGCGGCCAGGTCTCGGTGTCGTGGTCGGGGTGCTGGTGGCTGACCATGGCGGCATAGAACTTCGCCACCCGCGCCGCCTGCTCGGGCGTCCGCTGGGGCAGATGCTCCAGGTCATTCACATAGGGCAGGATGGATTCCATCCCCACCTGCAAGGCCGGGGCGATCTCGGCGGCGCGATCAAAGGCGCCGATGGCGATGTTGATCGGGTGGTCCGGCGACTCAAAGGAGAGCTGGGTGCCGCAGTCGCCGCAGAAGCCGCGCTTGATCAGGTTGGAGCTCTGGAAATACTTCGGCGCGCTGCGGGTCCACGTGAAATCCTTGGCGTCCACATAGGGGCCGTAGAAGCCGCCGAAGGCCTTCTGGCACATGCGGCAGTGGCAGATGCTGGCGCGGCCCAGGCTGTCGGCATGGAAGCGCACCGCGCCGCACTGACAACCGCCGGACCAGCCGCTCATTCCGCCGCCTCGAGCACCGCCACCGTTCCGAGCACGCGGGCGCCGTCATGGCCGGTGATCCGCATGGGAACGATGGAGCCCACGGCGGCCTCGCCGACATAGGCGATCTCGGTGAAGTCCTCGGCCCGCGCCACGCCGTCGCGTTCGACGAGGCCTGTGATGGTCCGGCCCACCTGACGCTGCAGGTGACGAACCAAGGCGGCCTGTCCGGCGGCGCGCAGACGGGCGGCGCGGTCCTTGATCACCGGGCGCTGCAGCTGCGGCATGCGGGCGGCGGGCGTGCCGGGCCGAGGGCTGAAGGGGAAGACGTGCAGGAAGGACAGGCCGCCATCCTCCACGAGACGCAGGGTGTTCTCGAACATCTCCTCCGTCTCGGTCGGGAAGCCGGCGATGAAGTCGGCGCCGAAGGCGGTGTCGGGGCGCACGGCGCGGACGTCGGCGATCAGCTTCAGCGCGTCGGCGCGGCTGTGGCGGCGCTTCATCCGCTTGAGGATCATGTCGTCGCCCGCCTGGAGCGACAGGTGCAGGTAGGGCATGAGGCGCGGGTCGTCGGCCAGGCAGCGCATCAGGTCCGGATCGATCTCGGCGGCGTCGATGGACGACAGCCGCAGGCGCGGCAACTCCGGGACCAGCTTCAGGATACGGGCGACCAGCTGGCCAAGCGTCGGCTGGCCCGGCAGATCGGACCCCCAGCTGGTGATGTCCACGCCGGTGAGCACCACCTCGAGATAACCCTGGGCGGTCAGCTTGCGGACCTGCTCCACCACCTCGCCGGCGGCCGCCGAGCGGGAATTGCCGCGGCCGAAGGGGATGATGCAGAAGGTGCAGCGGTGGTCGCAGCCGTTCTGGACCTCGACATAGGCCCGGGCGCGATCCTTCAGCCCGTCGATCAGGTGGCCGGCGGTCTCCCGCACGCTCATGATGTCATTGACCCGGACCCGGCCCTCGGGCGCTGTGGCGGCATAGGCGCCGGCCTCGGACTTTTCCGCATTGCCCAGCACCAAGTCCACCTCCGCCATGGCGGCGAAGGCGGCGGGGTCGATCTGGGCGGCGCAGCCGGTGACGATCAGCTTGGCGTCGGGGCGCTCGCGCCGCGCCTTGCGGATCGCCTGACGGGCCTGGCGCACCGCCTCGCCGGTCACCGCGCAGGTGTTGAAGACGATGGCGTTGGAGAGCCCGTCCTCGGCGGCGCGCGCGCGGATGACCTCGCTTTCGTAAGCGTTGAGGCGGCAGCCGAAGGTGACGATATCGACCTTGTCCGTCATGGCAGGACGCCGGTGAATTCGAGTTCCAGGCCGCCGGTCATGATCACGTGGCCGTCGCTCTCGCGCCACTCGATCACCAGGTCGCCACCATCCAGCTCGAGCGTGGCCTTGCGATCGGTGAGGCCACGGCGGGCCGCCGCCACCAGGGCCGCGCAGGCGCCGGTGCCGCAGGCCTTGGTGAGGCCCGCGCCCCGTTCCCAGACCTTCAGGCGGATGTGGTCGCGGGCCTTGATCTGGGCGAAGCCGACATTGACGCCCCCGGGGAACAGCCGGTGGTGTTCGATCATCGGGCCCACCTCGCGCACCGGCGCGGTCTCGGCGTCGTCGACGAAGAACACCACGTGGGGATTGCCCATGGAGACGCAGCCGGGCGTGTGCAGCAGGGGGGCGTCGATGGGGCCGACCTGGAGTTCGACGCCCCGGGTGTCCATCTCTTCCTCCAGGGGGATCTGGGTCCAGTCGAGGCCGGGCGCGCCCATGTCGACGCTGATGCGCTTTTCGCCGGCCCGGCGCGCGGTGAGGACGCCCGCCTGGGTCTCGAAGGTGGCCTCGTCCTTACCCGAGGCCTCCATCAGCAGCCAGCCGACGCAGCGGCTGGCGTTGCCGCAGGCGCCGACCTCCTCGCCGTCTGCGTTCCAGAAGCGGACGGCGGCGTCCGCGCGCGTCGACGGATCAATAGAGACGAGCTGGTCGCAGCCGATCCCGCGGTCGCGGTCGGCGATCGCGCGCACCTCTTCCGCGCTCGGCGCGAAGGGGGCGGATCGGGCCTCGACGACGACGAAGTCGTTGCCGAGCCCGTTCATCTTCAGGAACGGACGGCTCATGGCGCCGCTATATACGGGACTTTCTCCCGCCGATCACCTTTGGCGAGACAGGACCTGCCGCCGGGTCCTAGATTTGGCCCATGAAACTGCTTTTGACCGCGCTCACCGGCACCCTGTTGCTGGCCCCCATGGCGCATGCCCAAGCCGCCGCCGACCCTTTCACCTGGCTGGAGGAGGTGGATGGTCCCAAGGCCCTGACCTGGGTCGAGGGGCAGAACGCCAGGTCCGCCAAGCGGCTGGAGACCGATCCCCGCTACGCGACCTATCTCGCGCAGGGGCGCGCCATCTTCACCGCCAAGGACCGCATTCCGTGGCCCACCTTCCGGGCCGGCGGGGTGGACAACCTCTGGCAGGACGACGCCCACATCCATGGCCTCTGGCGCCACGCGACCCTGGCGTCGTACCGCAGCGCGCAGCCGGCCTGGGAAACCTTGCTGGACTTGGACGCCCTGTCGAAGACCGAGGGCAAGAACTGGATCTGGAAGGGCGCCACCTGCCTCAAGCCTGCCGAGACCCTCTGCCTGGTGGAGCTGTCCGATGGCGGCGGCGACGCGGTCGAGATCCGCGAGTTCGACACCGCGAAGAAGGCCTTCGTCGAGCACGGCTTCCGGTTCTCCCAGGGCAAGCAGAACCTCGCCTGGGTCGATCCCGACACCCTGATCGTCAGCCGCATGTGGACCCCCGGCGACGAGACGCCCTCCGGCTATGCCTATGTCATGCGGACCGTCACCCGGGACGGCGTGGCCCGCGAAATCTATCGCGGGCAGAAGAGCGACGTGGGGGTCACCCCCATCGTTCTGCGTGGCGCGGGCGGCAAGACCGACGGCCTGCTGGCGCGCCGGGGCTTGACCTTCTTCGAGAACGAATTCGTGCTGCTGGAGGGTGGCAAGATCCTGCCCGTGCCCCGGCCGAAGAAGGCGGAGTATCAGGCCTATGTCGACGGCCAGGCGATCTTCCAGCTGAAGGAGGCCTGGGGCGGATACGGGGCCGGCGCCCTGATCGCCTATGACCTGAAGGCCCTGAAGGCCGGGACCGTCAGTCCCGCGCTGGTCTTCCAGCCCGGCCCGCGCCAGGCGATCACCGAGGTGGACGCGACCCACGGCCGGCTGGTGGTGAACCTGCTGGACGAGGTGAAGGGGGCGGTCGACGCCTATGACCTGAAAGACGGCAAGTGGACCGCCACACGGCTGGCCATGCCCAAGGACGCCACCTTCACGGTGCGCTCGGCCTCCGGCGACGACGAACAGATGTTCTTGGCGGCCGAGGGTTTCCTCGACCCCACCAGCCTGTGGCTGGCCGATGCGCAGACCGGCAAGGCCGCGGAGGTGAAGGCCCTGCCCGCACGCTTCAACGCCTCCACTCATGAGGTGAAGCAGTACTGGGCGACCTCCACCGACGGAGCGAAGATCCCCTATTTCGTGGTGCTGCCGAAGGGGGCCAAGCTCGACGGCTCGCTGCCCACCATCATGCACGGCTATGGCGGCTTCGAAATCTCCAAGCCGCCGATCTACCTGCCCGAGATGGGCAAGATCTGGCTGGAGCGCGGTGGCGCCTATGTGATCGCCAATATCCGCGGCGGCGGCGAGTTCGGCCCGGCCTGGCACGACAGCGTCCTGCGGGAGAAGCGTCAGCTGTCCTTCGACGACTTCGCCGCGGTGGCCCAGGACCTCTCGGCCCGCAAGATCACCTCGGCGCGCCGGCTCGGCATCTATGGCCGCTCCAACGGCGGGGTGCTGACCACCGTCTCGATGACCCAGCACCCGGAACTGTGGAACGCCATCGTGGTGGAGAGCCCGCTGATCGACATGCTGCGCTATCACAAGCTGTCGGCGGGGGCCTCGTGGATCGGGGAGTATGGCGACCCCGATGCGCCCGCTGACCGGAGGTTTATCGAGAAGTACTCGGCCTACCAGAACCTCAAGGCCGGCGTGAAATATCCCGAGCCCTACATCACCACCAACACCCGCGACGACCGGGTCCACCCCGGCCATGCTCGGAAGTTCGCCGCCCGGCTGGAGGCCATGGGCATCCCCTATCTCTATTACGAGCAGACCTTCGGCGGTCATGCCAACGACGCCGATCCGGAGCTGAACGCCCGCCGCTGGGCCCGGCACTATGTGTACCTGGCCCAGAAGCTGATGGACTGACGATGCTGACGATCACGCCTCTGCGGTCGGAGGACCCGCCGCTGATCGCGCAGGCCTTCACCGACATCGGCTGGGACAAGCCGCAGGCGCAGTATGTCCGGTATCTGGAGGAACAGACCGCCGACGCCCGGCCGGTGCTGGTGGCCAGGGTGGACGGCGTGTTCGCGGGCTACCTGACCGTGGTCTGGGTTCCGCAGTACGAGCCGTTCCGCCAGGCGGGGATTCCGGAGATCCAGGACTTCAACGTCCTGCCTCGCTATCGCCGCCAGGGGATCGGCACGGCGCTGATGGACGCCGCCGAGGCCCTGATCGCCACCCGAGGCAAGATTGCCGGCATCGGGGTGGGCCTCTATCCCGACTACGGTCCGGCCCAGCGCCTCTACATCCGGAGAGGCTACCTGCCGGACGGCCGCGGCATCGCCTGGAACGGCCTGACCGTCACGCCGATGCAGGAGGTCATGGTGGACGACGACCTGGCGCTCTACTTCACGCGGGACCTTCGCCCCGCCTAGCATTACAGTTGCAGTCGCGTCTGGATGTGGGTGCGTCGAGCGGCGGCTTGCTGGGCGCGTCGCCAGAGCGACGAGGCGATGACCTTGGCGG
>JAYVDG010000635.1:0-3109 GCA_043749525.1 Phenylobacterium sp. | reverse complement strand
TCCTTCAGATCAAAAGGGTCGGCGAGGTCCAGCTAGGACCTCGCCATGTCAGGTTCGTGTCGGCGACGCCGGAGGACGTCGCCTCCGACTTACTCTTGGGTCGCGGTCGGTTCAGCCGCCGGGGCTTCCGCCGCGGTGGTCTCCGGTTCTGCCGCGGCCGGGGCGGCCTCGGCGGAAGACGGTTCAGCGGCGACAGCGACCGGTTCAGCAGCGACGGGGGCCGGAGCAGCGGCGGAAGGCGCGGCCATCTCGGCTTCGGCCACGACCGGTTCCGGGGTCAGTTCACGGGCCAGCGTCGGCTCGATCGGGGCGATGGAGGCGCCCAGGTCCACACCGGCGGCCGATTGGCCGGCGGCCAGGCCGTCGAGGATCGTGTCAGCCATCAGGTCGCAATAGAGCTGGATGGCGCGCGCGGCGTCATCGTTGCCCGGGATCGGATAGGTGATGCCGTCCGGATCGCAGTTGGTGTCCAGGATCGCGATGACCGGGATGTTCAGCTTGCGGGCTTCCAGGATCGCGATCGCTTCCTTGTTGGTGTCGATCACGAACATGATGTCGGGAATGCCGCCCATGTCCTTGATGCCGCCCAGGGACAGCTCGAGCTTGTCGCGTTCGCGCGTCAGCTTCAGCAGTTCCTTCTTGGCGCGGCCCACGGAGCCGTCGCCGTCCAGCAGGCCTTCCAGCTCGCGCAGGCGGGCAATGGAGCCCGACACGGTGCGCCAGTTGGTGAGCGTGCCGCCCAGCCAGCGGTGGTTCACATAGTACTGGGCGCTGCGCTTGGCGGCGGTGGCGACCGGATCGGAGGCCTGACGCTTGGTGCCGACGAACAGCACGCGGCCACCGCCGGCGGCGATTTCGCGCACCTTCACCAGGGCCTGGTGCAGGAGGGGGATCGACTGGCTGAGGTCGATGATGTGGATGTTGGAGCGGCTACCAAAGATGTAGCGGTCCATCTTCGGATTCCAGCGGTGGGTCTGGTGGCCGAAGTGGGCGCCAGCTTCCAGGAGCTGACGCATAGAGAAGTCGGGAAGCGCCATGTGTATGGTCCTCTTTTTCCGGTTAGCCTCCGCAGACAAACCCTCCCGAAGGAGGACCGGAATGGAAACCGACGGGATGTCTCCCCGCCAACCGCCAAACGCCTGCGTGTGGAATGGGCGCGGATGTAGGGGGTAACGCCGGAAAATGCAATAGCCAGGGGCGGTTGGCGCGGGACGCGTCGCGTTCCTACTGGTGGACCGCCTCCAGGCGGTAGCCATCCAGGTCGGTGATGAAGGCCGCGTAGTAGGTCGCGCCGTAGTGCGGGCGCAGGCCGGGCGGCCCGCTATCTTCCGCGCCAAGGGCGACGGCGGCGGCGTGGAAGGCGCCGACAGCGGCTTGATCGGGGGCGTCGAAGGCCAGGTGGAAGCCGGGGCCCGGCGCGATTACGAGGCCTTCCCTGGGAAACAGCGCCAGCTTGTCACCGCCGCCGGGCGCGCCGAAGCCCGCGCCCCTGGCATTGGACCAGACGCGAACGCAGCCAAGGGGCGCGAGGATGGCGTCATAGAAGGCCGCGGCCCGCTCCAGGTCGGCGACGCCGAAGGAGAGATGGCCCAACACGGCCTTAGAGGTCTTCGACGAAGACCACGCCGGGGGCGGTCTTCAGGGCGCCGCGCACCGCGTTGTCCAGGGTGAAGCGGCCCGGCAGCCTGACCTCCACCTCCCGGCCGCCCTCGACGGCGGCCACCAGGATGACCTCGCCGCCCCGGCTGTTCACCGAGCCCTCGAGGCGCTTCTTGAGGGCGTCGATCTCGGCGCTGCGGGGAGCGAGGTGGACGCGCAGGCCGGCCACCGCGTTCTCGATGGCGCGATCGATGGGTTCGCAGCCGTCGCCGAAGAACCGAACCTCCCCTTCCTTCGCCTTTGCGCGGACGCGCAGGCCGACGCACTTGCCGGGCTCCAGCAGTTCACGGGCGTTGCGCAGGGACTCTGGCGGGAACAGCACCTCGAACTCGCCAGTGGGGTCGGAGAAGGTGACGAAGGCGAACTTCTCGCCGCTGGAGGCCGACGCGCGCTCCTGCTTGCGGCGCACGACGCCGGCCATGCGGAAGGCTTCGGCCCCGGCCATCGCCTTGGGCAGGACGTCGGCCAACAGATCGACGCGCTTGCGGCGCAGGGCCGGCACCATGTCGTCCATCGGGTGGCCGGAAAGGTAGAAGCCGACGGCAGCCAACTCCTCGTCCAGACGCTGGGTCGGGTTCCAGCTGTCGACGCGGGGCATCTTCTTCCGCAGCGCCTCGGAATCGTAGGTGGTGTCGGCGAAGAAGCTCATCTGGTCCGAGGCGCGACCTTGGGAGACCGTCTGGCCATAGCTCACCAGCAGCTCGGCGGCCGCCATCAACTGGGCGCGGTTCTGGTGGATGGAGTCAAAGGCGCCGGCGCGGACCAGGGTCTCGAAGGTCCGCTTGTTGACCTGTTTGGGATCAACCCGCTCCACGAAATCGAAGATGTCCTTGAATGGCCCGCCCTCGCCGCGGACCGCCACCACATGCTCCATGGCCTGGAGCCCAACGTTGCGAATGCCGCCGAGGGCATAAAGAACCTCGCCGTCGGCGACATCGAAGTCGGCGGAGCACAGGTTGACGTCCGGGGCGCGGATCTTGACCTCGAACTTCTTGGCGTCCTGGTAGAACGCCGCCAGCTTGTCGGTCGTGGAGATATCGAGGCTCATCGACGCCGCAAAGAATTCCGCGGGCGCATTGGCCTTCAACCAGGCGGTCTGGTAGCCGATCAGAGCGTAGGGCGCGGCGTGGGATTTGTTGAATCCGTAGCCGGAGAACTTCGCCATCAGCTCGAACAGGGTGTCGGCCAGATCGACGGGCACGCCGCGCTCGGCGGCCCCGCTGGCGAACCGCTCGCGCTGCTTGTCCATCTCCTCCTTCTTCTTCTTGCCCATGGCGCGGCGAAGAAGGTCGGCTTCCCCCAGGCTGTAGCCCGCCATGATGCGGGCGATGTTCATCACCTGCTCCTGGTAGACGATCACCCCGTAGGTATCGGTCAGCACCGGCTCGAGCAGTGGGTGATAGACGTTAAGCGGCTTGCGGCCGGCCTTGGTGTCCACATAGGCCGGAAT
>JAYVDG010000634.1:0-3112 GCA_043749525.1 Phenylobacterium sp. | reverse complement strand
GAGCTTGGAAGCTGTCTTCGCGGCGCGGTTCGCGCTCACGATCGCGGTCACGACGGGCCAGGACCGGCGAGAGCTCAAGGTCGAGCTCCTCGACGCGGACCGTCAGGTGGCGCAGCACGTCTTCATTGAGAGACAGCTGGCGCTCCATTTCCTTCACCGCCGGCGCCGGGGCGTCGATGGAGATCAGGGAATAGTGGCCCTTGCGGTTCTTCTTGATGCGATAGGTCAGGTTGCGAAGGCCCCAGTACTCGATCTTCGCGACCACGCCGCCACCCTCTTCGATGAGGGCCTTGATCTGGTCATTGAGGGCTTCGGCTTGTTGCGGAGAGATATCCTGCCGCGAGATAACGACGTGCTCGTAGAGCGCCATGTTTTCCTTCTTCCGTTGTGGAGGCGGCGCTTTCGTCGGCGGAAGTCCGGCGAAAACGATGGATCTCAATGCGGCGCGCGGGAGGTTCCCGCGCCTTTTACGTTCCGACTTGAGACCGCCGTCCGTGAAGAGGCGGGCTGATACGGGAAAACCGCTTGTTCGGCAAGGCGTTTCCGTCGCGGGCGCCGGGAGACCGCCAGGGCTAGACGCTCAGCCCAGGCTCAACCGCCGCCCGTCGCTGGAGGAGACCTGGGCGGCTCTTGCCAGATGCGCGATCCTACCCCAGCCTGCGAACAGCAATCGAGGGTTGGTCATGCGGCTATCTCATATCGTTTCGTCGGCTTTGGCCGTCACCTGCCTGCTCGCAGCGACACCCTCGGCCGCGGCCGACGCGACACCCGTCGCCACCGTCGCGCCGAGCCCCCACGCACTCGACCTCGCGCGCCGCTACGTGACGGCCATGCACATGGACCGGACCATGCAGGCGATGATGTCCACGGTGATGCCGGCCGCCATGGACCAGGCCATGAAGGGCGCCAGGAGCAAGCTCCCTCCCGAGATGCAGGCGGATATGGCCAAGATTGCCAGTGAGGTCATGGCCGAGTCGATGAACCGTATGGTTCCGAAGATGGTCGAGCGGCTGCCACAGATCTACGCCGAGACCTATTCCGAGGCGGAACTCGAGGACATCGTCAAATTCTATGAGAGCGCCAGCGGGCAGTCGGCGCTTTCGAAAGCGCCCATGATCGCGGCGCGGCTCATGCCGATCATCGGTGAGATGATGCCGGACATGCGGGCCGACATGCTGGCGCGGCTGTGTGCGCGCTATCCAACGGCGTGCCCCGCGGCCGGGGAGAAGGCGGCGCCTTCCCCCAAGCCGTCCTAGGCGCCCTACTTCTTCTTCTGCTTGGCCTTCCAGGCTTTCAGCGCGGTGAGGGTCTGGTTGACGTGGTCGTCGGCCTGCAGGTTGTCGTAGGCCGAGATCACCGTACCGTCGGGGGCGATGACGTAAGAGGTGCGCGCGGAGAGATCCATCGGCGCCTTCAGGCCAGCCATCCGCAGCGGCGAGTCATAGGACTTGGCGATCTTGGCGCCCTGGTCGGCGGCGACGGGGAACTTGCCCCCGCAGTGTTCGGTCTCCGCGGAGAAGGCGGCCAGTTCGTCGATCTTGCCGGCGGTGACGCCGATCAGGGTCGCACCCTGGGCCTTGAAGTCGGCCGCGGCCTCGGAGAACAGGTGGGCCTCAAGGTTGCAGCCCTTGGTGTGGGCCGAGGGGAAGAAGTAGAGCACCACGGGACCCTTCTTGCGGGCGGCGGCCATGTCGAAGGTGAAGGGCTTACCCGCCAGATAGGCCGGGGCGGTGAAGTCGGGGGCCTTGGAGCCCACGGCCAGGTCGGCGAGGGCGGGCGTGGCGGCGGCGGTGGCGGCCAGGACGGCCAGGGCGATCAGTCGCTTCATTTTGGGTGTTCCTCCGAGGTTCGGTGATCATACGAACTGGACGGCGCTTTGTCTTCGCAGCATAGCGGAACGATGAAACCGACTCTGCCCGCGCGTCCCGGCCAGGTGCTGGCCGACGCCACCTTCCCTGAGTTGCCCAACCACTACCGGGGCAAGGTGCGCGACACCTACGACCTGGGGGACGGCCGCATGGTGCTGGTCTCCAGCGACCGGCTGTCGGCCTTCGACGCCATCCTGGCGGTGATCCCCTACAAGGGGCAGGTCCTGACCCAGACGGCCAGGTTCTGGTTCGACGCCACCGCCGACATCTGCCCCAACCACGTCCTGGCCTATCCCGATCCCAATGTGGTGGTGGGCACGCGGCTGGACATCCTGCCCGTCGAGATCGTGGTGCGCGGCTACCTGGCCGGGACCACGGGGACCTCGATCCTGACCCTCTACAAGACGGGCCAGAGGGAGATGTATGGCCACAAGTTGCCCGACGGGATGGCCGACAACCAGAAGCTCCCGACCCCGATCATCACCCCGACCTCCAAGGCCTATGACGGCGAGCACGACGCGCCGCTGACCCCGGCCGAGATCGTCGAGCAGGGGCTGTTGAGCGCCCTGCAGTGGGAGGTGCTGAGCAAGTACGCCCTGGCGCTGTTCGCCCGCGGGCAGGAGATGGCGGCGGCGCGCGGCCTGATCCTGGTGGACACAAAATACGAGTTCGGCGTCGACACCAACGGCCAGATCATCCTGGCCGACGAGATCCACACGCCCGATTCCAGCCGCTACTGGTTCGCCGAAACCTACGCCGACAGGTTCGCCAAGGGCGAGCGCCCCGACAACTTCGACAAGGACTTCGTCCGCGCCTGGGTCGCCGCCCGCTGCGACCCCTACAAGGACCAGATCCCGGAAATCCCCGCCGAGATGATAGACGAGACGGCGCGGGTCTATATCCAGGCCTTCGAGACCATCACCGGCAGGGATTTCGAGGTGGAGACCGGCGACGAACCGATCTTGACGCGCATCCGCAAGAACCTGGCGGTCTATACTCCCGCCTAGAAATTCTGGCGTCGGACGGGGTGGACGGACCGGCGAAATCCGTCATGGTCCCGCTCCATGCAAAACGAACCTTTTTTCAAAAGAGACGGTCAATTTTACGTCCCGCAACCGTCCTGCCGTGGTCCCTGGAATCCTCAATCCCTGCACGGCCGCGTCATCGTCGGCCTGCTCGGCTTCGAGATCGAGGCCAAGCACGGCAGCCCTGATTTCATGCCGGCCCGCCTGACGGTGGACATG
>JAYVDG010000633.1:0-3118 GCA_043749525.1 Phenylobacterium sp. | reverse complement strand
TCTCGGCCAGCAGGTAGATCATGGCGCCGAGGCCGAGCAGACTCACCGACTGGGCGAAGCCTTGGGTCAGCACCAGCTGAACCGGAATCTTGGCGGTCATCGTCGCGGGCAGGAAGCCCAGGGCCACATTGAGCAGGCCCAGCACGACCATGATCAGGCCGAGAAGTCGAAACAGCATGTTGAGCGGCATTTTGTAGTGTCCTCCCTATAGTTAAGCCGAGGTTGCTCCGTTTTTGAGCAGACGCGAAGCCGATTCAGCCAGACGGCGAACGGCCAAGCTTGACCGGCATGTCCTGCTTGAGGTTCATGCCGCCGTCCCTGAAGGGCTTCGCAGGAAAACTGGATTCCGGTTTGGCGCGCGAAGGCGCTTTGTGCGGACGTCTGAAAAGGAGCGCCCCATGGCCGAAGATCCGAACACCTGGCAGCAAGAGACCAAGCTGGTGCGCGGCGGTATGGCCCGCTCCCCCTATGGCGAGATCTCCGAGGCGCTCTACCTGACCCAGAGCTTCGCCTATGAGAGCGCCAGCGCCGCCGACAAGCGGTTCTCCGGCGAGGAGCCGGGCTTCATCTACCAGCGCTTCGGCAACCCCACGACCCAGATGTTCGAGGACCGGCTGGCGCTTCTTGAAGGCGCTGAGCAGTGCCGGGCCACGGCCTCGGGCATGGCCGCGGTGCATGTGGCCCTGCAGGGCCTGGTGCGGGCCGGCGACCACATCGTCGCGGGCCGGGCCCTGTTCGGCTCCTGCCGCTGGATCCTGTCGGAACTGATGCCCCGCTACGGGGTGGAAGTGACCTTCGTCGACGCCACCGACATTGAGGCGTGGAAGAACGCCGTGCGCCCCAACACCAAGGTCTTCCTGGTGGAGACCCCGGCCAACCCTCTGCTGGAGGTGACCGCCATCGGCGCCGTCGCCGATGTGGCCCACGCGGCCGGCGCCAAGCTGGTGGTGGACAATGTCTTCGCCACCCCGATCTTCCAGAAGCCTCTCGCCCTAGGCGCAGATATCGTCGTCTATTCGGCCACCAAGCATATCGACGGCCAGGGCCGGGTGCTGGGGGGCGCGATCCTGGGCGCCAGCGAGCTGATGACCGAGAGCTACAAGGACCTGCTGCGCCACACCGGGCCGGCCCTGTCGCCCTTCAACGCCTGGGTGCTGCTCAAGGGCCTGGAGACCCTGGACCTGCGGGTGCGCCGCCAGACCGAGAACGCCGCCAAGATCGCCGACGCCATCGGCGCCCACGCCAAGTGCAAGCAGGTGATCTATCCGGGCCGCCCCGACCACCCCCAAGCGGCCATCATCGCCAACCAGATGTCCGGCGGCGGCAATGTCGTGGCCTTCGACCTGGGCGGGCGCGAGGCCGCCTGGCGGTTCCTCGACACCCTGGCCATCATCGACATCTCCAACAACCTGGGCGACGCCAAGTCGATGGCCACCCACCCGTCCACCACCACCCACCGCTCCATGCCCGAGGCCGAGCGCCTGAGCATCGGGCTCACCGAGGGTTGGGTGCGGATGAGCGTGGGGCTGGAAGGCGCCGGGGATTTGACCCGGGACGTCGAACGGGCCCTGGACGCCGCCTAGGGATTTAGCCCCATCACGTCCTTTCCCAGGCGGGAGAGGACGTGGTCAGTCTGGATCGCCTTTGAGCACAACGTCCCGATGCGCCAGGGCCACCGCCGCGGGCATACTGGACCAGCCCTGCAGCAGCGACCCACGCCCCCAGGGCGGCGAGAAGTATTCCACCGCCCCCATCCAGCCCTGGCTCAGGCAGAACTCCCACCACCGCACCATGGGATAGCGCCAGCCCGGCAGGCCGCGCCGCAGCCGCTCCCCGGCGTAGAGGCCGTCCAGCCAGGGCCAGTCGGAACCGTTGTGATAGCGGAACGGGAACACGGTCTTCGACCTAAGGTCGCCGCGCCGGCTGAAGGGCGGATAGGCGCAGAGCATGCCCCAGTCGCCGAAGCCTTGGGCGGCGTTGTGGCGGCTCTCCAGGTCGCGGCGCACCCGCTCCAGCACCTCCAGCGCATCGGCCTCCGGCACGGCGTCGTGGCGCAGCAGGGTCAGGCTGTCGAGGGTCAGGTGATCCTCGGCGACGCCGGCCGGCCCGTCGAGATAGTCGGGATAGCCGCCGTGTGGCCGCTTCATCTGCGCGGCCACCGCCGCCCGCGTCTCGACCGCCTTCGCCCTGGCCTTCGCCGCCAGCGCCGGGTCCTGCGCCGCCCCCAGCTCGACGATGGCGTCCAGGGCCCCGACCCACAGGCCGATGTCGTAGCTCACCAGGCCCGAGCGGTAGACGTTGTCGGCCCAGTCGCGGTCGTGGCGCGGCTTCACCGGCAGGCCGTCCGGCGACAGTCCCACATAGCGCTCATAGATCGCCCTGACGAAGGGCCAGTTCCGGTCCAGCGGCTCGGTGTCGCCCGTGGCGCGAACGTAGTCGGCGAGCGTCAGGACAAAGAACAGTGGGCTGTCGAAATGGTCGCTCCACCAATCGGCGCGGCGCTTGTGGATCCAGTCGAAGCCGAACACCGTGGTGCGCAGCGCCTCCCAGGCCAAAGCCATCTCCGGCCCAGACACGATGACGCCGCTCGGCGCCTCGCCGTCGGGCTGGATCCCCGCCGCCAGCAGGTCGATCTGGGCATGGACGACCGCCGGCGCGGCCTTCAGCAGCAGTTGCAGGGTCCAGTAGCCGTCGCGGTAATAGGTGCGGGCGGGCGCGCTATAGGCCAGGCCCGCAGCCAGGCCGTCGAACCGCCCGCGCTCGTCTCGCCGCACCGCCGACAGGGCCGCGTGGGTCCCCTGCATCACCATGGAGCGCAGCACGGGGTCAGCCTCCGGCAGCTGGTCGCAGTGGGCGGCATAGTGCTCGGCCTCGGTGAGGATGGTCTCCACCGACAGGCCCAGGCCGCGCTCGGCCTCGTCAATGTGGGCGCCCGCCGAGATCACCAGGTCCGGTCCCCGCGTCTCCAGCAACAGCACCGCCCAGGGCAGGTCGATCCGCCGGCGCTGGCCCTTCCGGGTCACCCTGGATTTCGGATGCGCCGTGCGGTCCCAGGAGGCGCACTTCCGCGCCGGGGTGAAGCCGCGATAGGCCACGCCTTTCAGCACCAGCACCGGAT
>JAYVDG010000632.1:0-3129 GCA_043749525.1 Phenylobacterium sp. | reverse complement strand
GTCTGCGCGGCCTGCGGAGACCTGGCCGTGGTGCGCAAGGGCGCCAGCCTGATCTGCGAATCCTGCGGCGTCCGCGCCGGCCCCCAGGACAGCGACCGGACCGGCTGAGGCCGCCTGGTCACCGGACCTTAAGCTTGCTCGGCTAGGCAGGAGGCGTCTTCCGTCGGAGCTGCGCCGCCGCCATGAAACCGTTCGCCCTGCTCAGCCTGATGGCCGCGCTGGCTGTCGCCATCCCCGCCAGCGCTCAGAACGCCAGCCAGATCTCCTCAGCGCGCAAGGGGGCCAGCTGCCCCAAATGCAACCTGTTCCAGGCCGACTTCTCGGGCCTTGAGGTCAAGGGCCGGAACTTCGCCGGCGCCCGGCTGCGACAGTCTGACCTCAGCCTCTCGGTGATGAACCGCAGCAACTTCGGCGGGGCCGACCTGCGCGACGTCAACGCCTATGGCGGCGTGTTCTCCAGCGCCAATTTCGCCGGCGCCGACCTGACCCATGCGAGCTTCGTCGGCACCTATCTGGAAGGTGCCAATTTCAGCGGCGCGCACCTGGACGGGACCAACTTCTCGGGCGCCGAAATGGCCCGGGCGCGGGGGCTTTCGCAAGGTCAGCTGAGCCGCGCCTGCGGCGATGGCGCCACCCAGCTGCCACCCGGCTTGCGTGTGCCCGGTTGCTAATCCGTCAAGAATTACCGCGATTTAAGTAGCTTGAGCCCCCGTCCATAGGCACATGGTGTCGTCATGTTCGGCTCTTACCGCACCCCCCTGACCCGCATCGCTCCCCTGGCCCTGGCGCTCGCCACGGCCACGGCGGCCCTGCCCAACGCCGCGAGCGCGATGGCCGGCGACAAGGAGGTGGCCAAGCTGGTCTCCTTCGGCGGCGCCTGCGCCAAGTGCGAGCTGTCGGGCCGCAAGCTCACCGGCGCCCAGTTCAATGGCGCGAACTTCGCCGGGGCGGCCCTGGTGGGCTCGGACCTGCGCGAGGCGCGCTTCTACGGCGCCAATTTCGCCGGCGCGGACCTGTCGCGGGCCGATCTGTCGGACTCTCAGATGATCGGGGCCAACTTCGGCTCGGCCAACCTCTCCAACGCCAAGCTGCGCGACGTCGAGGCCAAGGGCGTAAGCTTCTCCTCCGCCAATCTCTCCAACGCCGACCTGCGCGACCTGCAGGGCCAGGGCGCCAATTTCGGCAAGGCCTCGATGAGCGGCGCCCAGCTCAATGACGGCGAACTGACCGGGGCCAATTTCAGCAAGACCGACGCGCGCGGCGTCAGCTTCCGCGACGCCTCCATGCAGGGCGCGGTGCTGGCCGGGGGCCGCTTCGAGCGCGCCTCGTTCCGCGACACCAATCTGGACTCCGCCGTGCTGTCGGGCGCCGCGTTTGCCGGCGCCGATTTCCGCGACGCCAGCCTGCGTCGCACGATGCTGTACGGGGTGGATCTGTCGAAGGCCCGCAACCTCGAGCAGGATCAGTTGGACGAAGCCTGCGCCGACAGCTCCACCAAGCTGCCCCAGGGCCTCGTAGCGCGCGGCTGCCACGGCGGCGCGGTGCGCTGGACCGGCTGGCGGCCACCCACACCGCCGGTCGCCCCGGTCGCGCCCCGCGCGCCGGCCCGGCCGCCCACGGCGCCGGCGCCGCCCGCTGAGCCGCGCTACCTGATCAGCGCCGACTGAGCGCCATGACCCGGCGGACCGCGATCCGGACCGTCACCGCGATCCTGCTGATCGCCGCCACCCTGATCTTCCGTCCCGACCGCGCCATCCAGGGCGCCACCGGCAATGTCGCCCAGTCCCTGTGCTCCGAGGTCTTCGTTTCCGGCCTGCCGGAGGCGCGGGTCTATGCCCAGGGCCTCGCCCCCAATCCCGGCGTGAAGCTGCTGGGGCCGCTGTTGCGCCACAAGCTCGACCGTACGCAACGGGCGGTGGAGGCGAGCTGGGCGGGCTTGTTCGCCAGCCGGTCCACCTATCGCGGCGCGGCCGGTTGCCGCTTGGTCTATGGCAAGCCGCCGGAGCCGGCGCCCGTGTTGGTGCCGCCGACCCTGCGGCCCGACAGCCTCGCCGGACCCGCGCCGGTGGAGACCGACAATCCCGCTCTGAACGCCGCCCTCGACCACGTCTTCGCCGAACCGGCCAAGCCGCCGCACCGCTGGGTGCGCGCCGTGGTGATCGTGCAGCATGGCAAGATCGTCGCCGAGCGCTACGCGCCGGGCGTCGGAGTGGACACCCCGCTGCTGGGCTATTCGGCCAGCAAGACCGCCATCAACGCCCTGGCGGGGGTGCTGGTGCGCCAGGGGCGGCTGGACGTGGACGCGCCCGCGCCGGTGGCGGCCTGGAAGCCGGGCGACGCGCGCCGGGCCATCACCCTGGACAACCTGCTGCGCATGACCAGCGGCCTGGCGGTGGAAGAGACCGATAGCGGGTTCGATCCCACCTCGCGGATGATGTTCGTCGAGCCGGACATGGCGGCCTTCGCCGCCAGCCGCCGGCTGAAGGCCAGGCCCGGCGAACGGTTCGACTATGCCAGCCCTAACACCCTGATCGCGGCAAGCATCGTCCGCCAGAAGGTCGGCGGGTCGGAGGCCGACGTGCTGAACTTCGCCCGGCGCGAGCTGTTCGATCCGCTGGGGATGCGCGGGGTGGTGTTCGAGACCGACGCGGCGGGCACGCCCATCGGCTCCACCCGCATGCTGGCCCCGGCCCGAGACTGGGCGCGGCTGGGCCTGCTCTATCTGCACGACGGGGTGGTGGACGGCCGCCGCATCCTGCCGGAGGGCTGGGTCACGTACTCGACCCGCCCGACCCTGGGCTCAGACTATGGCGCGGGGCTATGGACCAATGCGGGCGAGGCGCGCAACGCCAAGGACCGGGTGCGCGCGGGGATGCCGCGCGACGCCTATTTCGCCTCGGGCCGCCTGGGCCAGCGGGTCTATGTGCTGCCGAGCCAGGACCTGGTCATCGTCCGCATGGGCGCGACCTGGAGCCCGGACTTCGACATCGCCGGCGACCTGCGGCTGATCCGCGAAACGATCGCCGCCCTGCCCGCTAGGAGCTGTGGACACTTAACGTAGCCACAAGATGATGGCGGCGATGGTGACGACTGCGAGGTAGTTCCTGGCGGTCTTCTCGAAGCGTGTGG
>JAYVDG010000631.1:0-3131 GCA_043749525.1 Phenylobacterium sp. | reverse complement strand
CGATGGAGGGCGACAGGTACCGGCGGCGGCCGTCCAGGTCGTTCAGGGCGATGACGTCGGTGATGTTATCGGCCAGCACCCGGTACTGGACCTCGGAGGAGCGCAGGCGGGCCTGGGCGTCCTCGAACTTGCGGCGAACCGCGAGCGTCCGCATCACGCCGTCGCTGGCGAAGCCGAAGGCCAGGACCAGCAGGCCGAGCACCGGGACCAGGGGCAGGTGCAGGGGATTAGGCCCCAGCAGCGCCCAGGCCAGCATGCCCGCGCCGGGCAGGGCGCCGCCCACCACGAAACCCAGGGGCGACTGGTAGGCGTTGGTCTGGGCGAAGTAGATCACCGACAGCCACAGCGCCGTGGCGCAGACCGCCCCGGCCGCCGTGCCGTCGATCCACAGCAGGGCGCCCAGCGCCATCCAGGAAATGCAGCCCGCCAGCACGGTGGAAAGCTGGGCCAGGCGAAGGGCGGGGCTGGCCTTGAAGCCCAGATACTGCCGGCGCGAGGCCAGCAGGCAGAGGCCCTCGGAAACGGTCTGGAACCCCAGGAAGGCGGCGCAGGCCTGCCAGGGCAGCAGGGTCGCGGTCACGGCGGCCACGGCCGTGGTGACCGCCATCCGCAATGGGAAGCCTTCATAGGTCTTGGCGGCCAGTTCATCGAGGCCGTCATCGAGCAGTGCGCGCATCCGGGTCCCCGAAAATCCAGCCGAATCATAAGCCTGCGCGTCTTTCACGGGGTTGCCACCGAGCGAACGACGTAATCGGATACCTAAGTTGAATTGTCGCAGGGCGGCCACCATCCCAGGGTCGCGGAATGAACCTGGTCCATCCCACCGCCGTCATCGCCTCCGGCGCCCAGATCGCGCCGGGCGTGGAGATCGGGGCCTATGCGGTGCTCGGGCCGCAGGTGGTGCTGGGCCCCGGAAATGTGGTTGGACCCCACGCGGTGATCGAGGGCGCCACGGTGGTGGGGCCGGGCAATCGCTTCCTGCAGTTCTGCGCTATCGGAGCGGGCCCGCAGGTGGACAGCTGGGCGGGCGAGGCCGGGGCCCTGGTGATCGGCGCGGCCAACGTCTTCCGCGAGTTCGTCACTGTCCATGCCTCGATCGGACTTCAGCCGACGAAGATCGGGTCGCGTAATATGATCATGACGGGCGCCCACGTGGCCCATGACTGCACCCTCGGTGACGACATCCGCCTAGCCAACGGCGCGACCCTGGGCGGTCATGTGGAGATCGCCGACTTCGCCCAGGTCAGCGGTCTCGTCGCCATCCACCAGCACAGCCGGATCGGGACCCACGCTTTCGTGGCCGGGGGTTCGATCGTCACCCAGGATGTGCCGCCCTTCTGCCTGGTGCAGGGCGACCGCGCGCGGCTGGCGGGGCTGAACGCCGTGGGCCTGAAGCGGGCGGGGTTCGCGCTCGCGGAGATCGCCGAACTGCGCCGTGCCTATCGCACCCTGTTCCTGGGAACGGGGCCGATGGAGGACCGGCTCGCCGCCGCGCGCCGGGGCGCCGGCGCCCATACGATGGCCCTGGTGGCGTTCCTGGAGAGCTCCGGCCGCGGCTGCATCTCGACGCCGCGCTCGCGGGCCAAGCTGGCGGCCTGAAATTGGGCGATGAGCGCGCTACGCGATCCCGGGAACCACCTGCGGGTCCTGCTCGGCCGCGTAGTCGACGCCCGCCAGGCCAAAGCCGAAGATCTTCAGGAAGTCGGCGCGGAAGCCGGCCAGGTCGGCCAAGTCCGGCAGGGTCTCCGTCGAGATCTGCGCCCAGCGCCGTTTGACCTCGGCCTGGACCGGTTCGGAGAGCTCCCAGTCATCCACCCGCACCCGGCCGGCGTCATCGAGGTCCTCGGGGCCGGGCAGGACGGTGCGGAACAGGCGGTCGATCTGCTCGATGCAGCCCTCGTGCAGACCCATCTCCTTCATCACCTTGAACAGCACCACACCGTAGAGCGGCACCACGGGAATCGCCGAGGAGGCCTGGGTCACCACCGCCTTCAGGGAGACGACCCGGGCGGCGTGGTCGCCATGCTGGGTGCGGATGGCCGCGGCGGCGCGGTCGAGGTCTTCCTTGGCCTTGCCCAGGGTGGCCTTCCAGTAGATCGGCCAGGTCAGTTCAGAGCCGATATAGGTGTAGCTCAGCGTCTTGAAGCCAGGGGCCAGGACGCCGGCCTGGGACAGCGCGGCGATCCACATTTCCCAGTCCTCGCCGCCCATCACCGCCACGGTGCCGGCGGTTTCCTCAGGGGTGGCGGGCTGCAGTTCGGTCTCGAAGACCTCGCCCTTGTCGGTGTTCAGCGTCTTGACGGTGACCGGCGCCCCAAGGGGCTTGATGGCCGAGCGGAAGGTCTCGCCGGTCTTGGGGTGGGTGCGAACCGGGGCGGCCATGGAATAGACCACCAGGTCCACCTGTCCGAGGGTGTCGGCGATGGCCTTGATAGCGTCGGCCTTCATGGCGTCGGAGAAGGCGTCGCCGTCCAGGGTGACGGCCTTGCGGCCGGCCTTGGCGGCCTCGGCTTCGAAGGCGCGGTTGTTGTACCAGCCGGCCGAGGCGGTCTTGGTTTCGCTAGGCGACTTCTCGAAGGAGACGCCGACCGTGTCGGCCCCGCCGCCGAAGGTCGCCACGATCCGCGAGGCCAGGCCGTAGCCGGCCGAACAGCCCAGCACCAGGACCCGCTTGGCCAGGCCGGGAATCTCACCCTTGCCGGCCACATAGCCGATCTGCTGGTGGACGCTCATCGCGCAGCCCTCGGGATGGGCCGTAGTGCAGATGAAACCGCGGATACGGGGCTCGATGATCATGGGCGCCTCTTTTTCGTGGAGGCGGAAGATACACCGGCGCGCGGTGAGGGAAAGGCGCTCTGCGTGGGGGGACATCAAACCCGCTCGTCCCGGCGAAGGCCGGGATCCAGGTCATAAGTCAGGGCCCGCGCCAGGACTCCGGAAAGCGGCGGATGCATCTGGGTCCCGGCCTTCGCCGGGATGAGCGGAGAGTTTAAGGCGGAGCCCCCGCCAGGACTTCGCGCTTGCCCGCGTGATTGGCGGGGCTGACGACGCCCTCGTTCTCCATCCGCTCGATCAGCGAGGCGGCGCGGTTGTAGCCGATCTGCAGGCGGCGCTGGACGTAGGAGGTCGAG
>JAYVDG010000630.1:0-3136 GCA_043749525.1 Phenylobacterium sp. | reverse complement strand
ATCGGCGATTGCCGCCGAGCCGAATCTTGTTGAGAATCAGAGCTGTGGCGATGTTGGCGAAGACCGGCGCCCACAGGCCGGCCTAGGGAAACCGCCGTAAATGTCCTCTATCTCGCTCGCCCGCATCAATTTCATGGTCGTGGATGACAACATCCACGCCATTGATCTGGTCAAGACGATGCTGCGCGGCTTTGGCGTGGACTCCGTGGTGGAGGCCAAGACCATCACCGAGGCCAAGGCCAAGCTGAAGCAGTCCACCCTGCCAGGCACGGCGGTGATCGACATCATCATCCTGGACTACATGATGGGCGAGGAAGAGGGCGTCACCCTGGCCCGCTGGCTGCGGACCGAGGACACCAGCCCCGCGCCCTACATCCCGATCATCATGCTGACCGGCCACGCCGACCGGCAGCGGGTCTATGCCGCCCGCGACTCTGGGGTGAACGAGTTCTGCGTGAAGCCTTTCACCCCGTCGGACCTGATGAAGCGGATCATGGCGGTGATCGACCACCCGCGGCCCTATGTCCGCTCCAGCTCGGGCTATTTCGGCCCCGACCGGCGGCGCGTTGACGACCCGAAATACAAGGGCCCAGAGCGTCGCAAGGACTGCAAGCGCAATTAGCAGCGCTTACACGCTCTGTGACCCTATGACTCTCGTGACGCGCGGGGGCCGCTCGCCTAGACTCCCACATTGGGTGACTCGGGTTTAGGAGCGACGGGCGTTGGCCAGACGCGGGGGTGAAGACGCCAAGGCCAATCGGCCTCAGGGGCGCGACAACGCGCCCGGCGTCCGAGCGCTGCCGACCCAGACCTTCGCGCGCATCGCCATTCTCGCCACCCTGCTGCTGCTGGCGGTCTACACCGCCTTCGCCGTGGCCCGCGTCCAGCGCGAACCGCAGATCGCCACCGTCGCCAATTCGGCCCTCCCCAGCCGGGCCGAGGCCGTCGCCGCCCACCTCGATGCCGAGGCCGCGGCCTTACGCGGTGGCCTGCTGGCGACACGCGAAGCTCTGCAGCGCGACGGCGACCAGCCGATGGCCGCCGCCGAGAGCGGCCTGCGCGCCGCCGCCGGTGCGGCCGTCGCCGTCGCGGTGATCTCCGATAACGAGGTTGTGGCGGTCGCCGGCCCCGCGGGCGGCCTTGATTGGCTGGACCTGGCCAAGACCGCTTCCGGCTCCAAGCGAGAAGTCTGGCAGGGCGTCACCGGCAAGACGGCGCCCGCCCTGGCCGCCGCCGCGACCGCCGCCACCAGCAAGGGGCAGCGCTGGATCGTCGTGGCTGGCGACCCGACCCATCTCGGCGCCTGGCTCTCCAAGACCAAGCCCGAGGCCATCGCCACGCCGGAGGGCGCCATCCTGGCGGCCAGCCCGGTCAACGGGGTCGGCGCGGCCGACACCGTCAACGCCGCCTTCGCCACCACGCCCGAGGAACTGAAGCTGGACGGTGGCCTGAGCCGCGGCCAGGGGCCGGACGGCGTCTCCCTGGACCTCGCCGCCCGCCCAGCGCTCGGCGGCGGCCTCTACGTCCTGGCCGGCGCCAGTTCCGCGCCAATGGAGCACCAGACTTCCACCGAGCAGCTGGCCTGGCTGCTGGCCCCGCTGGCGGCCGCCTTCCTGCTGGGCCTGCTGCTGCTCAACCAGAGCAATCGGGTGGAGAACGCCCAGAAGGCCTTCGTCGATTCCGAGCAGCGGTTCCGCCTGGCGGTCGAGGCGGCGCGTTGCGGCATCTGGGAGTGGGACCTCTCCAACGACAAGATGTTCATGTCCGACGTCACCGGGGCCATCTTCGGCTGGGGCGGCGGCGGCATCGTCGAGGGTCAGGCGGTGCTGGAGCGGGTCTCCGCCGACCACCGCGACCGTCTGCGCCAGGCCTTGTCCACCGCCGCTGTATATGGCGGTTTCGACGTCTCGTTCCGGGTGCCATCCCTGCAGGGCGGGCGGCCAACCTGGATCGACGCCCGCGGCCAGGCTTTCGGCGACAAGGGCCGGGATGGCTACACGCGGATCATCGGCGTGGCCCTGGACGTCACCGAGGAGCGCATGGCCCAGGCCCGCGCCCAGGCCGCCGAGAACCGGCTGCGTGACGCCATCGAGAGCGTGTCGGAGGCCTTCGTCCTCTGGGACCGCAACGGCCGCCTGCTGATGTGCAACAAGAACTATCGGGCGTTCTTCTCGCTGGAGCCCCGGTTGCTGAAGCCCGGCGCCTCGCGCGAGCAAGTGAACCGCTTCGCCCAGTTGGCCATCAAGCAGGAGATGGAGAGCTCAGACGGCCGCAAGGGCGTGCGCGAGGCCGAGCTCAACGACGGCCGCTGGATCCAGATCTCCGAGCGGCGCACCGCCGAGGGCGGTCTGGTGATGAGCGCCGCCGACATCACCGCCATCAAGACCCAGGAAGAGGCGCGGCGCCTGAACGAAGAGGCGCTGCAGAAGGCCGTCGTCGGCCTGGAGCGCAGCCAGGAGCAGCTCTCTGAACTGGCCCGCAAGTACGAGATGGAAAAGGTGCGGGCCGAGGGCGCCAACAAGGCCAAGTCCGAGTTCCTGGCCAATATGAGCCACGAGCTGCGTACCCCGCTGAACGCCATCAACGGCTTCTCCGAGATCATGGTCCAGGAGATGTTCGGGCCCGTGGGCGATCCCCGTTACAAGGGCTACTCGCAGGACATCCTGTCGTCAGGCCAGCACCTGCTAGCGCTGATCAACGACATCCTCGACATGTCGAAGATCGAGGCGGGCAAGATGAGCCTGAAGTTTGAGCCCATCGCCTTGGAAGAGGTGGCCGAGGACGCCGTGCGCCTGGTCCGAAATCGCGCCGAGGCCACCGGCCTGGCGCTCGCCATCGACTTCCCGCCGCACCTGCCGGAGATCGAGGCGGACTATCGCGCGGTGAAGCAGATCCTGCTGAACCTGCTCTCCAACGCCATCAAGTTCACGCCGCGCGGCGGGCGGGTCACGATCCGCGCCGAGGGCCGCCACGATCCTTTGGGCGAGCGCATCCGCATCAGCGTGCAGGACACCGGCATCGGCATCGCCGAGGACGACCTGGCCCGCCTGGCGAGGCCCTTCGAGCAGGTGGAAAACCAGCACTCCAAGACCACCCAGGGGACGGGCCTGGGCCTGGCGCTGACCAAGTCGCTGGT